>DATMQU010000761.1:0-2086 GCA_035566715.1 Vicinamibacteria bacterium | reverse complement strand
GAGTACCTGAACCTGCGCCGGCCCATCTTCAAGAAGACCGCCGCCTATGGCCACTTCGGGCGCAACGAGCCGGAGTTCACCTGGGAGCGGACGGACAAGGCCGAAGCCCTGCGCTCGTTCATGAAGCGCTGAGGGCTCCCGCAGGTCGGTCCAGCCGGGAGGAGGCCTGAGGCCGGTCGGCGCCGCCCCCGGGCGTCGAAGAGCGCCCCCGCCTCAGGTTTCGAGCGTCAGCATCAGATAGAGGCCCGCCGCCCCAAAGATCAGGTTCGGTGCCCAGGCCGCGAGGAGGGGAGGCAGGAGGGCGTTGTTGCCGAGGGCCTCGAAGATCCCCAGGCAAGCCCAGTAGACGATCGCGATCACCACCGAGGCTCCGATCCCGTAAAGAGCGCCCCGGCGGGCGACCGTGAACGAGAAGGGGATCCCAAGCAGGGTCATGATGAGGCCCACCGCCGGGAAGGCCAGCTTGCGGTGGAGCTGGACCTGGAGGGGGACGGTATCGAAGCCCAGGGCCTCGAGGGAGGCGATGTGGGCCCGGAGCTCGGCGAAGCCCAGGGTGTCGGAAGGCTTCTCCTCGCGGCGGAAGTAGCGGGGGGGGTCGATCTCGCCCCCGGGGTCGCGGCCCCCCAGGGCCCGCACCCTCTCCACGTCGAACGACCGGAAGGACCTCGGGGGCTCGAGCGAGCGCCGCCAGCCGCGCTCCAGGTCATAGGTCACGGAAGCCGGGTTCCAGGCCGCGCGGCTGGCGAAGACCCGCTCGCGCATGCTCCAGGTCTTCCCATCCACGTCGTAGATGGAGAGGCCGAAAAGGGCGAACTCGGTCTGGCTCCGGAGGTCCTTGATCCCGGCCTCGGCGGGGTTCTGCCTCTCCACCAGGTAGTCGTAGTTGTAGAGCTTGTTGTCGCTGCTCAGGATCCAGCGGCGGTCCAGGAAGCCGGAGGACTGGGGCGGCCGTCCCTTGATCACGTTGAAGTCCAGGGCCGCGATGCGGTTGGTGCTGGGCAGCACGAACTCCTGGATGAGGTAGAGGCTGAGGCTCAGCAAGATACCCACGCCCAGGAGGGGGGCGGCGGCGCGGTACACGCTGATGCCGCCCGCCTTCATGGCCGTGACCTCGTTGCGACGGGCAAGGATGCCAAAGGTCACGAGCACCCCCACTAGGATCGCCACCGGGGCCACGAGGTTGATGATGGCGAGGAGGTGGAAGGCGTAGAAGTGCACGACCACCACCCCCCGGACCTTGTTCTCCTGGATGTCGTTGAAGAGGTCCAGGAACTCGGCCAGGGTGAAGATCGACACGAAGCCGCCGAGCACGAGCAGGAAGTGCCCGAAGTAGGCGCGGCCGATGTAGCGGTCGAGGAGGGTGGGGAAACTCACCACCACCCGGGGGATCCGGACCACCACCGCCGCCCGCGGGGCCGGGGGCCGGGGGGAGCCGGCCCCGGGGGATAGCGCGGCCCGGCGAACCTTCGGCACCCACCCGAGGTAGTGGGTTGGGTCCAGGGGATCGAAGGCGGCCTCGCGATTGTTCAAGGCCAAAAGCGCCACCGCCGCCGCCCCTAGGACGATGTTCGCGGTCCACATGGCCAGGAAGGGAGAGACCATGCCGTTGTCGCCGGCCTGCTCCCCCATGCGAAGGAAGACGTAGTAGACGAAGATCACGCCGATGGCAAGGGCAAAGGCAGCGGAGCGCGCCTCCTTCCGGCTGCCCAGGGACAGGCCTAGGCCGAGCAGGCCAAAGACCAGGCAGGCGGTGGGGATCGCGAACTTCTTGTGCCACTCCACCGCGAATCGGGCGTACTCCTTGGCCGGCTTGCCCTTGGCCTGGGCCTCCCGGATGGCCGCCTGGAGCTCGGGCAGCGTCATCTCCCGGTCCCCCTTGGCGAGGGGCAGGCGGGGAAAGAACTCGTCGTAGGGAAGGGGGAAGTCCGCAAACTTGAACTGGGACTCCTCGTACTTCGCGGGGTCCGCCCGCGGGAACGTGTGCTGGGTCCCCGGCCCCAGGTGAAGCGTCACCGCCCTCTGGTTCTTATCGATGACCAAGCGGCCGGTGCGGGCCAGGATCACCTTGGGGGTGTCGGGCTCCCGG
>DATMQU010000760.1:0-2402 GCA_035566715.1 Vicinamibacteria bacterium | reverse complement strand
CCGCGTCTTGATGAGGACGCGAATGTCGTCCCGCAGGTCCTGGGCCTCGAGGTCCGCCCGCTCGATCCTCTCGCGCACCGAGAGCTCGACCACCCGCGCCTTGCCCATCAGGATCTCGAGGGGCAGCCGGTCCACCGTGTCGCCGTCGACGAGGAAATGGTAGGGGGCGTCGACGTGGGTCCCGGAGTGGGTCCCGGTCACGATCCGGGCCGCGTTGAAGGGATCGCCCTTGGCGAGCTCATGCGTGAACTCGAGCTCGAAGCGGGGGTCGCCCGGGTAGGGGGGCACCTCGCGCACGAGAGGCACGGTCACGTCGAAGATCCTGTTCATGGGTGTGAGACCACGGCTTTATAGCACACGAGAGCGCTCCCGTGCCATGAAGCGTTCGCACTCCTGGCGCGGACACGGTAACAGAAACGTATTCCGACTCACGACGCCTCGATGCTTCCAGAGACATGTGGCGCGGCCCGAAGGGAGCCGGCTTCCCCGCGCTATGGTCCCGTGGAGTGGAATAACCCTCGCGCGCGCATGGTAGGCTCCACGTGACCCTCTCGGGAGGCCTCATGAGACGCGTGGCCTTGGCCTTTTTCGCGGCCGTCCTCTGCTCTCCGGGCGGCGCCGGCGCGCAGCCCCTCTCCGAGCGCGACCTTCCGCCCGCGCTCCGGCCCTGGGTGGCCTGGATCCGGGACGAGGTTCCCGAGCGAGCCTGTCCGGTCGTGCGAGGGGCGGCGCTGTGCCTCTGGCCCGGACGGCTCGATTTGGTGCTCGGCGCTCCCGGGGGGACCTTCAAGCTCGAGGCCTATGCCGACCGCCCGCTCGATCTGCGCCTGCCCGGCGATACCCAGCGCTGGCCCCAGGACGTGCGCCTGGATGGCCGCCCGGCCGTGGTGGTGGCGTCGGAGGGGGCCCCCGCGGTCCGCTTGACCGCCGGCGCCCACCGGCTGGAGGGTCGCTTCGCCTGGACCCACCTGCCCGACTCCCTGCCCGTTCCGCCGCGGCTGGCCTTGGTCGACCTCGCTGTCGACGGGCGCGCTCTGGCCTTTCCGCGCCGGGACGAAGCGGGCCTCGTGTGGCTGCGGGCGGGGGGCGAGTCGGCGGGCAAGGCGGAGAGCTTGCGCGTGCAGGCCTTCCGCCGCATCGTGGACGGCATCCCCCTCTGGGCGGAGACGCGTCTCCAGCTCGAGGTCTCAGGCAAGGCCCGGGAGGTCGAGCTCCGCGGCGCCCTTCTCCCCGGCTCCGTCGCCGTGGCCGTGAGCGGCGACCTGCCCGCGCGCCTGGACGCCGCCGGCCGCCTCCACGTGCAGCTGCGAGCGGGCACTTTCGCGGTCGCCGTTCTCGCCCGGTTGGAGAATAGACCCCTGACCCTGACGCCCCCCCCGGTCGTCGAGCCCTGGCCGGCGCGGGAGGTGTGGGTCTTTGCCGCCGACGAGAGGCTGCGCCAGGTCGAGCTCTCGGGGCTCGCGCCCGTGGACGCCTCGCGCACCGACCTTCCCGCGGAGTGGCGCAAGCTCCCCGCTTTCGCGGTGGAGGCGGGCGCCCGGCTCACGCTTAAGGAGGTCCGGCGGGGCGAGCCGGTGCCCCCGCCCGACCGCATCCGGCTCCATCGGGAGCTCTGGCTGGACCTGGCCGGTGGGGCCTTCACCGTGCGCGACAACTTCTCGGGCGCCCTCTCGCGGACGTGGCGGCTCGACCTGCAGCGGCCGGGGGAGCTGGGGCGGGCCGCCCTGGACAAGACCGACCAGCTCATCACGGCGAACCCGACGACAGAGGCCCCGGGCCTCGAGCTCCGCCGCGGCGCCTTGAACCTGGAGGCGGACTCGCGGGTTCCCCACTCCGGACGGCTGCTCGCGGTGGGGTGGTCGGCCGACGTCGAGCGGCTGGAAGCAACCCTGCACCTCCCGCCCGGCTGGTGGCTGCTGGCCGCCACCGGTGTCGACGAGGCCCCCGGGGCCTGGGCCGCGCGCTGGACGCTGCTCGGCTTCTTCTTCGTTCTCATCGTGGCCCTGGCCACGGGCCGCATGTTCGGCCGCGGCTGGGGTGTCGTCGCCCTCCTGGCCATGACCCTGACCTATGCGGAGCCGGAGGCTCCCTTCCTCGTGTGGCTCAGCCTGCTGGGCGCCACCGCCCTCTCCGCGGTGGCGCCCGCGGGGCGGCTGCAGGGCCTCGGTCGCCTCTGGCGCGGGGCGAGCCTCGTGGCTCTCCTCCTGATCCTCACCCCTTTTCTGCGCGACCAGGTGCGGGAAGCGCTCTATCCCCAGGTGGGGAGCGGCGGTCGCATCCCGGCCCAGTTGGGCACGCGGGGCTTCTACGCCGCACCCGCTCCACCCGCCCCCCCGCCCGCCGCCCAAGGCCCCATCACGCCCGAAGCCGCCGACAAATTGAAAGAGCTCGGCGACGCCGCC
>DATMQU010000759.1:0-5605 GCA_035566715.1 Vicinamibacteria bacterium | reverse complement strand
GCCCGGGAGGAGCTCCTGCGGGGGGACGGGGAGGGCGCGGAGCGGCACCTCACCCGGGTGCGGGAGGGACTGGAGCGGATCGCGGCCGTGGTCCGCCAGGTCCTGGCCCACGCGGATCCCGCCGCCGCTCCCCAGGTGCCGGTGGACCTCAACCAGGTGCTCAAGGAGAGCGGGGAGTTCGTCAGCTCGCGGCCGGAGTTCGGGAAGATCCGGTTCGGCCTCGAGCTCCTCCCGGGCCCGCTCCTGGTCCGGGCCAGCCCCGTCATGCTGGGCCAGGTGGCGATAAACCTCGTCCTCAACGCCTGCGAGGCCCAGCCCCGCGGGGGCGAGGTGAGCCTGCGCTCCCGACGCGACGGGGCCCAGGCGCTGGCCGAGATCGCGGACCGGGGGCCGGGGGTGGCTCCCGCCGACCGCGAGCGCATCTTCGAACCGTTCTATTCCACCAAGGACTCGACCGGCCTCGGGCTCTCGATATGCCATTCCATCGTCCGGCAGCACCAGGGTCAGCTCACGGTCCTGCCCCGCGATGGGGGCGGGGCGGTCTTCCGTTTGGCCCTCCCCGCCCTCGAGGTCTGACATGACCGCCCGGAAAGCGTCGCGCGGCCGCGTGCTCGTTGTCGAGGACGAGGCCTACGTCCGGGATTCCCTGGTGGAGATCCTGCGGGCCCGCGGATACGACGTGGAGGGGACGCCTTCCGTGGCCGAGGCGCTCGCCCGGCTGGCCCGGGCCCCGGTGGACATAGTCTTGACGGACCTGCGGATGCCGGACGCGGACGGCCTGGAGCTGGTGCGCCGGGTCCAGGCTTCGACGGCCGAGGTGCCGGTGGTGGTGCTGACCGGCCACGGAACGGTGGCCTCGGCGGTGGAGTGCCTGAAAGCGGGAGCCAGCGAGTACATCCTGAAGCCGGCGGATCCGGAAGCCCTCGACGTGGCCCTGCAGAAGGCGCTGGCCGCGCGGGCCCTCCGCCGGGAGGTGCGCTACCTCCGGAGCACGGTGGGGGAGACCGTGGCGCCCCTGGGCGAAAGCTCGGCCTGGCGGCGCGTGCTGGCCATGGTCGAGGCGGCGGCCCCCTCCGATGCCACGGTCCTCCTCCTGGGCGAGTCGGGCACGGGCAAGGAGCTGCTGGCCCGGCTCCTGCACCGCCGGAGCCCGCGCTCCTCCGGGCCCTTCGTGCGCGTCAACTGCGCGGCGGTGCCCCTCGAGATGTGGGAGAGCGAGTTCTTTGGCCACCGGAAGGGCTCCTTCACGGGGGCGACCACCGATCGCGACGGGCGCTTCCAGCTCGCCCACGGCGGCACCCTCCTCCTCGACGAGGTGGGGGCCATGCCCGCGGCCGGCCAGGCCAAGCTCCTGCGCGTGATCCAAGACGGCGAGTTCGACCGGCTGGGCGACGAGCAGCCCAGCCGGGTGGACGTCCGGGTGGTGGCCGCCACCAACAGCGACCTCCAGGGGGAGGTGGCGGAGGGGAGGTTCCGGGCCGACCTCTACCACCGGCTGGACGTGGTTCGGATCGCGGTGCCGCCCCTCCGGGAGCGTACTGAGGACATCGATCTCCTGGCCCGGAGGTTCGCGGACGCGATCGCGGCCCGCTTGGGCCGGACCGCCCCCCCGCTGGGGCCGGAGACCCTCGCGCGCTTCCGGGCCTACTCCTGGCCGGGCAACGTGCGCGAGCTCAGGAACGTGATCGAGCGCGCGCTCATCCTGGACCCCGAGGGTGGGCTCGAGGCCCTGGACCTCGTCCCCGCCGGGGCCCTGGCCCCGCCCGCCCCCGGCCGCGAGGGCGATCTCAACCTGAGGGCCGCCCTGGGCCGGCTGGAGCGCGAGATGCTTCTCGAGGCGCTGCGCAGCGCGGGTGGCGTTCGCAAGGAGGCCGCACGACGGCTGGGGGTGGATCCCCGCAACCTGGCCTACTATCTGCGCAAGCACGGCCTGGACCCCGGCCCCGCGGACCCGGAGTAGCGACGCGCGAGCGCGCGCGGCTCGAAGGGGCGCTCGCTTGACCCGGCTTTGCGCGCCAGCGTAGCCTCTCTTCCGGGTACCCGATGCCTCCTGCCCACACCTCCCTTCCCCTGCAGTGGATCCTGCTCCTCGGCCCCCTGGCCGGCCCCGCCCCGCCCTCGGAAGCTCCCGTGCCAAGCCCCCCCGCCGCTGCCCCCGCGCGCGCCCAGTCCCTGGCGCGGGAGGGCCTGAAGCTGATCGAGGCCGACGAGCTCGTGCCCGCCCAGGCCAAGTTGGAAGAGGCCCTCGGGTTAGACACGAAGCTGCCCGAGGCGCACTACGGGCTCGGTTTCATCCATGAGCGCAGGGGCGAGCTCGAGGCGGCGCGGGCCTCTTACGAAGCGGCCCTCCGGGGCGCCCCCCGGATGGCAGAGGCCCACGACCGGCGGGGCTTCGTGCTCGGGCAGCTCAACCGCGTGGAAGAGGCGATTGCGGAGTTCCAGAGCGCGGTGGCGCTCAAGCCCGATCTCTTCGACGCCCAGTACCACCTGGGGGCGACGCTCTGGTGGACCAAGAGGCCGGGGGCTTTGGGTCCCCTCGAGAGGGCGGTGACCCTGCGGCCGGACCACCCCGAGGCCCGCTACTACCTCGCCCTCGTCGTGAAGCAGGGAGGAGACCTGCCAAAGGCCATCGAGTACCTGAGACGCGCCCTGAAGGCGAGCCCCCAGCTCGTGCCCGCCCATCTGCAGCTCGGCCTCGCCCTCCAGGAGCAGGGGGACCTGCCCTCCGCGGTGGCCGAACTGCGGAGGGCCCTTGAGCTCGACCCCTCGTCGGCGGAGGCGGCCAATAGCCTGGGCCTCGCCCTCATCCAGAAGGGGGAGGCGGAGGAAGCGGTGGCGACGCTACAGACGCTCGTGGACCGGCATCCCGACTACCTCGTGGGCCGCCACAACCTGGGCAGCGCCCTCCTGCAAAAGGCGGACCTGGAAGGCGCCATCGCCGTCTATCGGGACCTCGCCCGGCGTGCGCCGGACAGCGCCGAGGCCTTCTACAACCTCGGCCTGGCCCTCAAGCAGAAGGACGACTTCCCGGCCGCCGAGGCCGAACTGCGGAGGGCCATGGCCCTCGACCCCAAGCTGCCCGAGGCCCCCTACACGCTTTCGGTCATGCTCTGGCAGACGGGGCGGCCGTCGGAGGCCTTGCCCCTCCTGCAAAAGGTGGTCGAGCTCAAGCCCGACTACGCGGAGGCCCGCTACATGCTCGGCACCGTGCTCAAGCAGCAGGGCGACGCCGAAGGTGCCCTGCGGGAGTTTCGCGAGACCATCAAGTACCAGCCCGGCTCGATCGAGGCCCACTTGAGCCTCGGCCAGCTCCTCCAGCAGAGGAAAGACGCGGCGGGGGCCGCGGCCGCCTTCGCGGAAGCGGACCGGCTCAGCAAGAAGAGAGCGGACGCGCAGGCGGCCACCCTCGCCGTGGGCGTGGGCCTGCAGAAGCTCAAGGACCACGACCCGGCAGGCGCCCTCGACCGCTTCCGCGAGGCGGTGCGGCTCGACCCCGAGAACGCCCAGGCCCACTTCCAGCTGGCCATCGCCCTCGCCGCGGGCGGAGCCCGGGAGGAGGCCCGCGCGCATTTTCAAGCCGCCCACCGGCTGGCCCCCTACCTCCAGGCCCCGGAGCCTCCACGTCCGTGACCGCGGGCCTCACGCGCCGCGTCGGGTTGGGCCTCACCCTCCTGGCCCTGGGGTTGGGGGGACGCGGGCGGGCTTTCCCCCAGGCGGGCGAGCCGCTCGGCTTCGCGTTCAAGAACGTTGCCCGGGAGGCGGGGCTCGACGCCATGACCGTCTTCGGGGGCCGCGAGACCAACAAGTACCTTCTGGAGACCACGGGGTGCGGCGTGGCCTTCCTGGACTATGACAACGACGGCTGGCTCGACGTCTTCCTCGTGAACGGCACCACCCTGGAGGGCTTCCCCAAGGGAAAGGAGCCCACCAACCACCTCTACCACAACCGGGGCGACGGCACCTTCGAGGACGTGACGGCCAAGGCGGGGCTGGCCCAGAGCGGATGGGGCCAGGGTGTCTGCGTGGGCGACTACGACAACGACGGCTACGAGGACATCTTCGTGACCTACTGGGGCCAGAACCACCTCTACCACAACCGGGGCGACGGCACCTTCGAGGACGTCACGGAGAAGGCCGGGCTCCGAAGCTCCCGCACCCGCTGGGGCACGGGCTGCGCCTTCCTGGACTACGACCGGGACGGGCGCCTCGACCTCTTCGTAGCCAACTACATCGACATCGACCTCAAGAACACCGCCACCCCCGACACCGGCCTCTGCCGCTACAAAGGGGTGCCGGTGGCTTGCGGGCCCCCCGGCCTGCCCGGGGGCAAGAACGTGCTCTACCACAACCGGGGGGACGGGACCTTCGAGGATGTTTCCGAGAGGGCGGGGATCACGAAGGCCAGCGGCACCTACGGGCTGGGGGTCAGCACCCTGGATTTCGACGACGACGGCTGGACCGACCTCTACGTGGCCAACGACTCCAACCCCGCCGCTCTCTATCGCAACAACCACGACGGCACCTTCACCGACATCGCGGTCGCGGCGGGCTGCGCTTACAGCCAGGACGGCAAGCCCCAGGCCGGCATGGGGGTGGGCATCGGAGACTACGACCACAACGGGACGCGGGACATCTTCAAGACCAATTTCGCGGGCGACACATCCACCCTCTACGCCAACACCGGGGACGGGCTCTGCGAGGACCGGACATTCGCGGCCGGGCTCGGCATCAACACCCGCTGGTTGGGCTGGGGGGCGGGCTTCGTGGACCTCGCGAATCGCGGCTGGCTCGACCTGTTCCTGGTCAACGGCCACGTCTACCCGGAGGTGGAGCAGCTCAAGACGGAGGCCCCCTACAGGCAGCGCAAGGTCGTCTACCGCAACCTCGGGAACGGGAGGTTCGAGGACATCACGGAGGCGCTCGGCCCCCCCGCCACCACCCCCAAGGCCGGCCGCGGGTGCGCCTTTGGTGACTTCGACAACGACGGCAGCGTGGACGTGGTCATCAACAACGTCCACGACACGCCCGACCTGTTTCGCACCCTCCCCCAGAACCGCAATCACTGGATCACCCTGAAGCTGGTGGGGAGGCAATCCAACCGCAGCGCAATCGGGGCGCGTCTGCGCTGCCAGACCGGGACCCTCGTCCAGACCCAGGAGGTGATCGGAGGGGGCAGCTACGCGTCCCAGAACGACCTGCGCGTCCACTTTGGCCTAGCCGGGTCCACCACCGTGGACCGGCTGGAGGTCCGCTGGCCGAACGGCCGCGAGGAGGCGTGGCTCGGCCTTCCCGTCGACCGCATCCTCACCCTCCAGGAAGGCGCCGGCCGCGCCAAAGGTGACGACCGGTGAGCCCGGGGCCCTTCCTCGTGGCCGTCCTCCTCGCCGCCGCCCCCCCGGGGACCCCGGACCCCACGACGGTCGCGCTCGCGGAGGCCCGCGCCCTCGTCAACGAGGGCAAGCCGGCGGCCGCCCTGGAGCGGCTCAAGGGGCTGGACGCGGGGGATCCGCGCGTGGCCTGCCTGCGGGGCGTGGCCTATTACCACGGCGACGATCCCGTCCACGCCATCGAGCTGCTGCGGCCCGCCGTCGAGAAGCTGCCCGCG
>DATMQU010000758.1:0-6659 GCA_035566715.1 Vicinamibacteria bacterium | reverse complement strand
CCTGAACATCCCCACCGAGGCCTCCACCGAGCACTGAGGCTGCCTTGTCACCCGCCCCGGCCAAGGCCTGCCATGTGCGCCTCTCCCCCACCCCGGCCGCCCCCGACCTCCTAAAGCGCATCCCGGAGGAACACCTCAGGCTCCAATACGCTCCGTGAGATATTCAGGCCCCTGAACATGCGGTATGCTCATAGTCAAGGAGGCAGCTGACTCATGCCTAGAGCTCTGGCCGCCCTAATCGCCTTCGGTTTCCTTAGTGTCCCGATCCTCCAAGCTGCTCCGGCTTTGGAGGGGCAAGCCTCTCAAGAACCGCAAGATCCGTCACAAGACCAGGAGCAGGACCAGGGGCCTGCTTACGAGAACTTCTCATCCGACCAGCTCGACAATCTCCTTTCTCCCATTGCGCTCTATCCCGACCCCCTTCTTGCTCAGCTCTTTGTCGCGGCGACGTTTCCGGACCAGGTGGAGGAGGCTGCGCGCTACGTGCGCGCCAACGGCCAGAACGGCGTCGATGACCAGGACTGGGACGTCAGCGTGAGAGCCATCGCGCACTATCGGACGGTCGTCGAAATGATGGCCGACAAAATCGACTGGACGACATCCCTTGGGCAAGCCTACGTCAACCAATCCTCCGACGTCGGATCGGCGGTGCAGCGTCTCCGTCATATGGCCCGCAGCGCAGGGAATCTGCAATCGTCGGAGGAGCAGGAGGTTCTGGAGCACGACGACTATATCGCGATCAGTCCATATCAGCCGCAATACATCTATGTTCCCTCCTACGATCCGGCCATCATTTACTATCATCGGCCTTCCTGGGGGCCGGCCCTCACCTTCGGCGTTGGCTTCCCGATCGGCGCCTGGCTGAACCTGGACTTCCGCTGGGGCTACGGCGGCGGGTGGGGCGGCGTCTACTACACCGGATGGCGGCGGGAAGGCTGGGGCAGGGATTGCTGGAATTGCGGATGGATCAACCGCAGCCGCGCCCGGGTGAATATCGTAAACAACGTCTATATCAACAACCGCTACACCAACATCAACGTAAATCGACAGGTCATCCAACGTCCCGTAAACGCGAACAACCTCAATCGGTACAATGCTGTCCACCGCAACGTCAACTACACCAACGTTCAAGCGAACACCGCCCGTGCCAATCGCGTGAACAACCCCAGCAGCGGACGCCCCCCGAGTCGAGCGGCTAGCCCGGGAAACACCGCTCGGCCCAGCACCCCGCCTGCTGCTAGCAATCGCCCCGGTGCGCCTCACAAGATCATCGACCGCAACATCGACCGCAGCAATCCGCGAATCGACCAGTACCGCGGCCGCGACAATACTCCTCGCGCTGCCAGCCCGTCGGCCCAGCAGCGGCCCGCGCCCGCACCCGCCCCGCGCCCGGAGAGCCGTCCGATGGTCCAGCAGCAGCAGACTCGCCGACCGACTCCGCAGCCGCAAGCCCGCCAGGCTCCTCCGACCCCGGCCTATCGGCCCGCCCCACATGCCTTTAGCCCCCAGGAAGGCAATTTCAACACGCGCGCTACCAGCCAGCGTGGCCAAGCCAGCCGCCAAGCTCCTCAGGCGCGGCCCGCTCCTCCGCCAAGAGCACAGAGCAGACCCGCGCCTCCGCCTCGCGGCGGCGAAAAGAGGAAGCCTTGAGATACCTACTTGGCAAGGGGCACGAAACGAGGAAGGACGACCAGCAAATGATCCATCCCCAGATTCCCCTCCCACGCTTCGCGCCCCGGATCACGGCGCTATTCCTTTCTGCCGGCCTTCTTGCCATCGCCTCCCCCGCTCACGCGCAGCCGTCATCGCAGAACACATTCTCCTCCGCCGATGAGGGCCTGCAGGCTCTAGTTACTGCCGCCAAGGCCAAGGACCGTGAGGCCCTCAGAAAGCTCTTCGGCCCCGATTATGACCAGCTCCTCTCCGGCGACGACGTCGAGGACGCCAAGCATCTCGACGCGTTCGCACTGAAGATTGGCGAATCGGCGCAGCTCGAGAAAAACGGCGAGTCCAAGTACACCGTCGTCGTCGGCAAGGACAATTGGCCCACTGCTATTCCGCTCACGCAGAAGGAAGGAAAATGGTTTTTCGATACGAAGGCGGGTCTAGAGGAAGTCATCAACCGCCGCGTTGGTGAGAACGAACTCTCCGCGATTGCTACCTGCCGCGCCTACGCGGTCGCCCAGTGGGAGTACTACACCGAAGGGGACTGGGACCACGCGGGCGTGGCCGAATACGCGCAGAAGCTAGTCAGTGCGCCCGGCGCGCACGACGGTCTCTACTGGGAGACTTCCGACGAGGACACGCCCAGTCCGCTCGGAAAGCTGATTGCCGGCGCCCAGGCCGAAGGCTACGGCCCCAGACCGTCTCCAGGCGCCGCCGGGGGCAAAGCAGAACCCAACCCGGGAGCTCCTGAAATCGATCGTGCGCCGTATCATGGCTACTACTTCAAGATCCTCACTCGTCAGGGCCCCCATGCGCCGGGTGGCCAATACAGCTACATCATCAACGGCAACATGATCGCCGGATACGCGCTCGTCGCATACCCTGACAAGTGGGACAATTCCGGCGTGATGACGTTCATCATCAATCAACAGGGCCGGGTCTACGAGAAGAATCTCGGCCCGAACACGGCAAAGCTCGCCCCCGCCATGACCGAGTACGACCCCGACCCGACCTGGAAACGGGTCGAGGTGCAGCCCTAGGATCTCCAGGCGCGGCGTCCAACGTCACAACGCGGGTAAGCCCAGGCGCCCGGCGAGTTGTCCTATTTCCCCTCTCGCGCCAAGCGGACCGCTGCAAATCCCCAATTACCCGACTCGACTGTTGAGGTTAAAGAACGCTGATGTGGCGACCACAAAAAGCCACAATTAGCCAAGGTCGGGTGGCGCGCGGCGTATGATCTGAAACGGAGAACACGATGTCCAACAGCATATCGAGTCTGCTGCTTCGTAATCTGAACGACGTATTTGGCGAAAATGACCCCGTGCGTCGTCGCGCTGCAATTGACGAGATCTTTCATGAAGATGCAGTATTCTATGACCCCAAAGGGGGCACATTTCGTGGTCGAGACGAGATTGATCGTATTGCCGGTGTGATAAAAGCAACGCATCCAGATTTCGAATATCAGCCCCTCTTCCCTCCTGAGGAATTGGGTGATGCCGGACGGGTTCGATGGGTGTCTGGCACTCCCGGAAAACCACCAGCTTACGCGGGAACCGATTTTATCGTCGCCCGAAACGGTCGCATTGCTTCGGTCTATCTCTTTTTCGACAATCTTCCCTAAAGCAAGAAGGCGCCCAACCTCTCTTTGTTACAGGCCGGGCGGCCGGCCAGCGTAACCGTCCGGGTTTGGCGGAGTGCCCCCGCGAGGACGCCGCTTCCCCTCCCGATCCAGGGGCTTCCCGGGCCTGGCCCCGAGCACGGACCGCGCGGCCGCCGCGCCCGCAACGGCACTCAAGACATCGTCGCTCTGCTTCCGCTGGCCGCCGAACGCCGCCAGCGCCTCCGCCTCATCACGGTAAACCTGCACCGCCTCTGGACGCCCGTCATGAAGAGCATCGTCTCAAGACGGGGTTGAAGGCCGGAGAACTTCACAGCACCCTGCCGGTGTTCGAGCAGCCGGTGAATGTCTATCAAACATCCGATCGCGACGCTGTCCATGTAGGCCACCGCCCCGAGGTCGATCACCAGCTTGCGAGCGCCCCCCTCGACGATCCGGCGCACTGCGTCAAAGAAGGGGGACAGCACCGGGTACGTCAGCTTCGCCTCCTTCACACGCACGATTCCAACCTCGCCGCTCTGCTCCAACGAATACTGAAACATTTTGATCGCTCCCTATCTGCCGCGCCTACCGATGAGCTGCCCCACGGCGGCTATTGCTTGCTGGCTAGGAGGTGCATCGGATCCCTGGTCTGACCTGTACAAAAGCATGAATCGCAAGGCCTTGCCTCCTCTTACTCCTGGCTTGTGGCTAGGCTCCGGGCGGTGTCGACCGGCGGTGAACCCGCGCTCTTGATGTATAGACGAACCAGAGGCCCTGAGATCGACAGGTTCGAGCGATCTTTTTTGCCCTTGTTCCCCGCTTCGGCGCTGAATGGGCGGGCTTTGGCGTCCAGCGGGTTTCAGTCAGAGAGCGCGCGCCTCGAGCGCCTCTTAGCGGGGCTGGCGTTATCGCTCGGGTGATGACCCCCCCCGAAGGGGCTGGCAGGAATCCGGGGCCGGCCCTCGGCTCCAAGGCTCCGGTCGCTACCCGCGCGAGATTCTCATTGCCCGACCGCCTACACGAGCTCCGCCAGGCGCCGCTCAAGAAAGCGCCTCTCCGGATCCTGCTTCGTTAGGGCCAAGGCTCGCTCGTAGGCGGCCCGGGCATCGGCGGTCCGGCCCAGGCGTCGGAGCAGGTCCGCGCGCGCCGAGTGCAGCAGGTGGTAGTCCTCCAGGTCGCCCCGGTTCAGGATCGCGTCGATCAGGCCTAGCCCCGCCGACGGGCCGTCGCGCATCGCCACGGCTGCCGCGCGGTTGAGCTCGACGACCGGTGACGGGTCGGCCCGCGCCAAGATGTCGTAGAGCCCCACAATCTGAGCCCAGTCCGTGGCCGCCGCCGTCTTTGCCTCGGCGTGTACCGCGGCGATCGCCGCCTGCAAGGTGAAGGGTCCGAAGCGGCGGGACGCCAAGGCTCGCTCGGTGAGCGCCTGCCCCTCCGCGATCTGTTCCCCATTCCAGAGAGAACGGTCCTGATCGCTTAGGAGGATGAGCTCGCCCCGGGCCGAGGTTCGAGCCGCCCGACGCGATTCGTGGAGCAGCATCAGCGCCAGGAGCCCCAGCGCCTCGGGCTCCGGAAGCAACTCCACCAGCCGCCGCCCCAGGCGGATGGCCTCGCTCGAGAGGTCGGGGCGGGTCATGGAAGCGCCCGACGAGGCGGAGTACCCCTCGTTGAATACCAAATAGACGACTTGGAGCACGACGGCTAGGCGGTCGGGGAGCTCGGCCCGGGACGGGACCTGGTACGGGATCCGCGCATCGCGAATCTTCGCCTTCGCGCGGACGATACGCTGGGCGACGGTGGGCGGACCGGAGAGGAAGGCGTGGGCGATCTCCTCGGTCGTGAGGCCGCATACCTCGCGCAGCGTGAGGGCCACCTGCGCGTCCGCCGACAGGGCGGGGTGGCAGCAGGTGAAGATGAGCCGCAACGGGTCGTCCTCGACGCCATCCTCGTCCCCCCTGACATCAGGGCTGCGGGTTTCGAGGCGGCGAGCCAGCTCTTTCCTCGACGCATCGAAACGCGCCTGGCGGCGCAAGCGGTCAATCGCCTCAAAGCGGCCCGCGGATACGAGCCACGCGCGCGGGTTCCCGGGCACGCCGTCTCGCGGCCAGCGCTCGAGAGCGGCCGCGAAGGCGTCGTGGAGCGCCTCCTCGGCGAGGTCGAAATCGCCGAGGAGGCGGATCAGGGTGGCGAGAACGCGGCGCGAGTCGGAGCGGTAGACGGCCTCCACTCTGACCCGCGCGTCCCCCCCCGCCTCCCCGCTCATCGCAGCCCCTAAGTCTTGGCCAGCTCCCGGACCGGCCGCACCTCGATCTTCGCTAGCCGCGCCATAGGGATGCTCGCCCCCAGCTGGATCGCCTCGTTCAAGTCCCGAGCCTCAATCAGGATAAAGCCGCCCAGCTGCTCCTTGGTCTCGGCGAAGGGCCCGTCCGTGGTGGACAGCTTGCCGTTCCGAAGCTGCAGCGTCGTGGCCGCTGACACGTCCTGCAGGGCTTGCGCCGCCAGGAAGTGACCGCCGCGCTTGAGCTCTTCGTTGTAGTCGAGCGATTCGTTGGTGATGGCGGCGCGCTCACCCGTGCTCAGGGCGTTGAGCTTCGCTTCCTCGAGGTACACCAGGCACAGATATCTCATACCGTCCTCCTCGTCGGGGTTTGCATGACCCCTATGCCCCCTAGCCGTTCGGCGAAGCCCGGAATCGACATCGACGCCTGCGCGCTCCCGCCTTTTCTTCCGCCAGCCACTGTCGATTTGGGGCCGGGGAGTTCGTCTAGATGTCGAGAAGCGGAACAGTATCACTCAGGAGATAAAGCGATGAATCGACGGACTTTGGCCTTCGCCATTCTCGCCCTGCCCTCCCTTCGCTGCGCGGGTGAAGCCGGGCCCTCTTCGGAAGCCACCCGCAGCTTCTACAACCGGATCTTCCTGGTCGGCCATGACATCGGCTTCCTCCTCGCCTACGCCTACGCGGCAGCCCGTCCCGACGAGGTGCGACGGCTGGTCCTGATCGAAGGTGTCCTGCCGGCGATCGCGGACCGGGACAAGATCAAGCTCAGCGACCTTTTCTGGCACTTCTGTTCCGAACCTGCGGGAGGCCCTGGTCGCCGACCCCGACCGGCTCTACCCCAGAACGGCGATCCCTAATCCTCCAAGGAGCGCTTGACCGAACGCGACCCCCGGCAGCCGGTTGCGACTGAGCAGAGGCTGCCCAAGGCTATTGGACCTGACTCGGCGTCGGCTCGTGGTACCGTGGCATCCTGGCTCGCCCACATGACGGGCGCTACGGCCAGGAGGGCCGGAAGTTAAGCACGTGGAGCGTCGAGACCCCCGCCGACGTTTGGCGGACGCCGCGGGAAGCGTGAACGGCAATCGAGGACGCCGACTCCGATCGGAGGGTCCA
>DATMQU010000757.1:0-2100 GCA_035566715.1 Vicinamibacteria bacterium | reverse complement strand
CGGCCAGTCCCCGCCTCTCCTTCGATCTCGCCTCTCGCTAGGCTCGCGAGCCCCGGGCATCACTCCGGGGGCCCCGGCAACCCCGCCGCGGGCGGCGGAATGACGGCATCGATGTACGTGGCCAAGGTCTGGTGCTCGACCGAGGAGTTCTTGCGGGGGACGTTCGACATGAGTACGACGAGGTAGACGGCCCCGTCGGGCCGCTCCACGACCGCGACCGAGTTCATGTAGTTCGCCTTGTTGCCCTGGTAGGGCTGGCAGGTGAAGCCCGGCTCGGGGCGGCACTCGTAAAGGCTTCCGGACTTGAAAAACACCGCGTAGGGCGCCAGCCGCGGCGCGGACGCGTAACGGATCCGCCGCTCGGTCTGGTAGAGCAGCCTCTTCAGCTCGAGGCTCGACCAGGCGTCGACGACGCGCCCCTGCTCCAGGCGGATCAGGTAGGTCATGGGTCCGAGCGGTGTCGCGCCGCTGCTGTAGAGCGGAGGAAACCGGCGGTTGGGCGCCCCGGTGAAGAACTGGCCGAGCTTGAAGTCGTCTTCGCTGATCCCCAGCTTGCGGAGCGGATCGTTGGCCACCGAATGCGCGAGCTCCACGATCTCGCGGGCCGGCGTCTCCTTGAAATACTGGATCTCCCGCTCCCGGCTCGGCGGGTAGGCGCCGCCGAACGCTCGCATGAGCAGGACTTCCTTGAAGACCGTGCTCGCGGCGGCATTGGAGCTGGGCGCTAGCATGTGGTCGATCCACTCGTAGAGGCTGAAGACGTCGCCCTCACGAATCGGCCGAGACTGCGCTTGACCGGTATTCAGGTCGAAGAAGGGCACGGGGTGGGGATCCGTGCGGATCCACTCGTCAGCGATGACCAGCCGCTCGCGGAGCAGACGCCGCCGCGCCTCCGTCGATTCCGGAAAAAGCCTCTGCAGCTCGGTAAACAGGCCGGCGGCCACCGCGAGCTTGGCGACACTCCCCGGTTGGTAGATCCGGGTGGGCCGGAGTGACCCGAAGCGCGGGGGCCGTCCCGGCGTGAGGTCCAAAATCGCGATCGAATAGGCCTCGTCGCGCCCCGCAAAGACCGCCGCGATGTCCTTCTGCAGGGTTGGGTCGGGCAAGGGCAGGGTCTCGAAGGCCAGGTCGGCGCCGGTCAGCCAGAGGTGGATGTCCTGGGTCAGCTTGCGCGCGCCCAGGGGCGGGACCGGCCCCGACAGCTTGCCGGCAAGCCGAAGCCGGAGACGCTCGAGCCGACGTATGCCCGTGTCCTCGTAACCGTCTACGGGATAGGGGCCCAGCAGAAGCCAGGAAGCCGGAATGAGAGCCAAGAGTCCGGCGCTCACGGGGGTGGCATCGGATCGTCGAGGCTCACGCGGCGGCCCGGGGGGAGGGCCTGATCCAGCCTCCCCAGGTACTCCATAGATGAGGCGCGGCGGTTCTCGACGAAGGGTCGCACTTGAAGCAACCGTGGCGACCCCTCGACGAAGCCAAGCTCCATGTCGAAGGGGCCCGGAAATCCTCGGCTCAGAACGCCGGGCAGAAGACGGCGGAGGTCGGCAGCGATGCCGCGGAGCCACTGGCGATCGTCCTTAGACAGGATCGGACGGCTGAAGTCGACGGAGCGCAGCTGCACTCCCCCCTCGGGCACGAGTAGGTTGTACTCGGGCTGACGAGAGGGCGAGACCAGCTCGTCCGTGCCGTCGGCACGAAGCAGGTAGGATTCAGCGGCCTGGCTGTCCACCGCCCCGCCTTGTCCCCAGTTGAACGCGACCGTGGTGTCCGCCGGGTTTCCGGACGCGAGTCCCGTCGTCATCATCACGCCGGACTTCGCGACCCTCTGGGTGGGCAGCAGCAGCACGGAAGGGTAGACGTCCGCCGGGTTCGTGAGCACGCGGCGCCGCCACTCGTAGCTGCGCTCTGTAAACGGCGATGCCCACACGTCGCGGATCGCCTGGAGAAGATCCTTGCGTCCCCTGACGTTGGGCACGGTCAGGTTGAGACCGGCCCCGGTAAAGTCCTTGAGGTCCTCCATGTTCGTGTCGCTACGCACGAAGACAGCGACCTGGTCGGGATCGCCCCCCAGGCTCTCCCGAAAGCGCTGGAACAGCATGGCCT
>DATMQU010000756.1:0-3118 GCA_035566715.1 Vicinamibacteria bacterium | reverse complement strand
CTCTTGTAAAAGTGCGGGTTGGTGCGGGCTCAGTGTCCTGAGATCACCCTGTCAGCGAATTCGGTAAAGCGACCTTGCGCGTCGGCGTTGTAGCTGTCCCATCGGGCCTCGGGCCAGATTTCCACCCTCGACCCGGTGCCGATCACCACCACCGTCGACGGGGACTCGATCCCCACCAGGCGGCGCTGCTCCATCTGCAGGCTGATCCGTCCCTGCCCATCCGGCTCGAACGGGTCTGACATCGGATAGAGCGTACGAGCGAGCGCTCGCTGGTCCGGTCCAGGCAGCGGGCTGCGCAGCTCCTGGGCCAGGGCGGCCCACAGGTCCGGTGGATAGATCGCCAGGACGTTGTCCTGGCTGACCGAGACGTAGCTCCCCTCTGGAAGCTGCTTCCGAAAGGCCGCCGGGATGGCCAGCCTGCCCTTGTCGTCGACTCTTACCCTGTGAGCTCCGGTGAACACTCATCGGGACTCCCAGAAGTGACGGCGCTCACGCTCGCTGCGCGCGCAGAGGCTGCATCCGCAGCCATGCAGCTCGAGCGGTAGGCGATTGCCGTCTTTGTCGAACCGGTGGTTGACGGGTACCGGGTGTCCATCGCGGCTGCGGGGAGAAGTGGCGTAGAGGAGGTGTATGGCGTGCTGTACCTGGACGTAGGGTGCGACGTATGCTTCAGCGTTGCTTTGACTCACCACTTCTCCCCACTGATCACCGCGATTCGCCGCGAAGACTAACGGGGCACGCTCAGCCTGTCAATACCCTTACCACAACATGTAGGGAGGGCTGGAGGGCACCTGAAGGGGGCGACCACGACATCTTGTGTCCGGCCTTGCCGGATGGGCTACATGGTGCGCCGAAACGTGATAGCGCCGAACATTAGTTTGGGTGAGGCGAGACCGGCCGAACCGAGCTGGTTTGCATCTTTTTACCCACTTCGCTTCAACAAACCGAGCCTTTTGGCGCGGTTTTCGGCCCAGCTGAAGACCAGGATGCTCAGCGGGATCATCACCACGCCCATGCCCAGGAGGATTCCGATCGTCGGTACCTGGTCCGTGAAGCCGGCCCCGTCGAGGAGGCTCCGGCGGATGCCGGAAAGGGCGTAGGTGAGGGGGCTGGCGGCACCTGCGATCTGCATCGGCACGGGCAGCACGCTCAGCGGGTAGTACACACCTGAAACGAGGAGCAGGAAACCCTGCAGCGCAACCGACATCTGCTCGCCCTTCTGTGGTGACAGCAGGGGCAGCACCGAGGTGAGGATGCTGAGGCCGATCAACGGCACCGTCGATGCCGCCAGCACCGCGAGCGCGCCAGGAACGTCCGCGTGGGAGAAGTCGAGATTGAAGGTGAACGCCGCGATGAGAAACACCACGAAGGTCCGGATGAGTCCGTAACCGATGGCGAACAGGCAGATGCCCATCAGGTGGGTGACGCGCCTCACCGGCGCCATGAACGTGTACTCGATCGTACCTTCCCATCGCTCCCAGGCGATCGCGTACGCGGCCTCCATGAAGACGAGCGAGAGATAACCCCAGAGCAGGGCGCCGATGAGCAGGTAGAGCTGAGCCTTGCGCAGGTCGAAGGCGGCGCTCTGGGCGCCCAGCGAGCCCAGGCCCGAGGCCAGGAAGCCGATCGAGAGCACGCTGACCAGGCTGTAGAAGAGCCAGACGACTTCCCACAGCCAGTACCGCTTGACGACGTGCAGCTGCCGCTCCGCGAAGCCGAAGAGTGCGTTCAGCTCTGTGTGCCGTATCCCGACTCCGATGCTCATGTCCCCTCCTCCTTCTCTTCCGCGAGCGCGAAGCTCTTGCCGGTCAGGTGCATGAAGACGTCCTCCAGGGTCGGGTCGGATTCTCCATTCGCGTGCAGGCGGCAGAGCTCGTCCGGGCTGCCGTCGGCCAGGACGCGGCCTCCGTCCATCATCAGCACGCGATCGCACAGCTCCGCCGCTTCCGCCATGTCGTGCGTGCATAACAGGACGGTGACCTCGCGTTCGCCACGGAGCATGTGCAGCAGCGCCTGCACCTCTTTCTTCGAGCGAGGGTCGAGCCCCGTCGTCGGTTCGTCCATCAACAGCAGCGAGGGAGCGGTGAGAAAGCTGCGGGCGATCGCGACCTTCTGCTGCTGACCGCGCGAGAGCTGCTTCATCGGTTGGTCGACCGTGTCGAGAGGCAAGCCCAGCTTCTCGAGGATCTCCATCACGCGCTGGCGCGTGCCCGCGGCCCCACCTCCGTAAAGGCGCGCGGCGTAGAGCATGTTCTCCCAGGGGCTCAGCTCCTTGAAGAAGGCCGCCTCGACGGAGACCCGGTTGACATGGCGCCTCACTGACAGCGGCTGCGCGACCACGTCCCAACCGAACACCATCGCAGTGCCGGAGTCGGGCGTGAGCAGAGTGCCGAGGATGCGGATGAGCGTCGACTTGCCGCTCCCGTTCGGCCCGAGGATGCCCGTGACGCCGCCCGCCTCGACCACCAGGTCCAGCTCGTGGAGCGCGACCTTGTCCTTCCACTCGCGCCGCCACCAGGGCGCGCCGGCTTCGCGCTCCCGGCGCCGAAAAGATTTGCTGATTCCGTGGATCTCGATCGCGGTCATTCCTTCTCTCCAGATATTTCAAGTTCCGTCACCCCCCACCCGACCATGCCCTCCGGGCAGGGCCACCCTCCCCCTGCGGGGGAGGGGAGACATAAAAAAAGAGGACCGTGGCGGTGCCCAACTGCCGCACGGTCCTCTGTCGGTGAAGTTCTTGGTTTTTAGGTGATTGTTACCGGAACAGACTCAATGTGCGGTCAGCAGGCAGACTTCGCCGCCGGCGAAGTTCTCCTGCAAAGTGCCGCCCATCAGTACGCTCCTTCAAACACAACCTGGATACACCCGGATAGGTGTAATAACCCGGGAAGCCTAATCCCGATCCGGCGTCAAGTCAAGACGCGACCTCGTCCAGTACGAACGCCGTGATGAAGGCCTCCTCGCGCCAGGACTCGTAGCGTCCGGACGGCCCGGAATGACCCGATCCCATCTCCGTCTTGAGCAGCAGCACGCGGTCGCCCTGGTTCAGTGAGCGCAGCTTCGCGACCCACTTGGCCGGCTCCCAATACGACACGCGAGGATCGTTGAGGCCGCCGGT
>DATMQU010000755.1:0-5666 GCA_035566715.1 Vicinamibacteria bacterium | reverse complement strand
CCCCGAACTCCCGGGCCAGGCGGCGCTGCTGCCGCGGCGTCGGGCGCGCCCGGAACTTGTAGGTGCAAATCGCCACTTATGTGCTCAGCCTTCATCAAGAGGGCGCACCGGGCCTCTGCTCGCGCAACCGGCCCGGGCGGGGACCTCGCCAGCTCCCGAAGCATCACACAAGAGGTGGTCAGGCGAGGTCCAAGGAGTACGAAGACGCCGCCCTCTACGCGCGCGACAGCAGCCATCCCGAACTCATCGAGTGCCTGCCGACGATGGCCGAGGTGGAGTGGGAGCACGAGCTGTATTTCCGTGAGAAAGCGGCGGGGCATCCCTGGAGTCGGTACCTGCCCCGCTGGCGGATTCCCGGTCCCAAGCAAAGCATCCGCGGCCCGTTCCCCGGCTTTCCGCCTCAGGAGGAGCCGGTCCCCAGAGCTCCCGAGCCTTCCGCCAGGGAGCTCGGCAGGACGACCACGGCGAGGTAGCCAAGCCAGCCAATCTCCTCCGGCCCCGGGGGGCCCTTCGCCAAGGATCGGGGGGCGCGTAGACGTGCCACCCGCCCGATGTAGAATCCGGCACCTGTCGTTTCCACGCGGTCCCGGAGACCCCAAGCGGAGGGGATCTGATGCGGCTTCGAGCCATCCTGACCCTTAGCGGCCTGAGCCTTCTCCCATTCTCTTGGGAGGCCACCCGGGGCGACCAGGGCCCCCTGTTCAAGCTGCCCCCCCTGGAGGCGTCCTATCCCCTGCCGCCCTTGCCGGTGCGCTCGGCCCGGAATGCCAACTACACGATCGAGGCCCGCCTTTTGCCCGGGGCGCACACGATCGAGGGGCGCCTCGTGCTTGAGTGGCGGAACACCAGCGACTCCACCCTCGCTACGTTCCCGTTCCACCTCTACTGGAACGCCTTCCGCAACAACCTCTCCACCTCCGCCCGCGGCCAAGGACGACGGGCGGCCCGCCCGGGTCCGGAATCCGAGGGCGAACGCCGGTTCGGCTACATCCAGGTCCGTTCCATCCGCCTCCTGGGCGAGCACGCCGAGGACCTCACGCCCAGCCTGCGCTATATCCAGCCCGACGACGGAAACCCCGAGGACCGGACGGTGATGGAGGTCTCGGCGAAGACCCCCCTCGCGCCCGGGGCCACCGCCCGCTTCGAGATCGAGTGGACCGCCCGTATCCCCTACGGCAACGTGGGCCGCGCGGGGTGGGTCCACGACTATCACTTCATCGTGCAGTGGTTTCCCAAGATCGGCGTCTACCGGAAAGGGGCCTGGAACTGCCACCAGTTTCACGCCACCACCGAGTTCTTCGCCGACTACGGGGTCTACGACGTCCGCTTGACCTTGCCCCGGGGCTACGTGGTCGGCGCCACCGGCCTCCGCAAGGACCGCACGGAGAACCCGGATGGCACCGAGACCCTGCGCTATGTGCAGGAGGACGTGCACGACTTCGCATGGACCGCCAGCCAGCGTTTTCTGGAGCGCACGAGCCGGTTCTCGGACCCCGGTTATCCCCCGGTGGACATCCGGCTTCTCGTCCAGCCCGAGCACGCCCATCTCGCGGAGCGCTACCTCGAGGCCACGAAGATCGCCCTGCGCAGCCACGGGGCCTGGTCCGTCCCCTACCCCTACCCGCAGCTCACGGTGGTGGACCCGGCCTGGGGATCCGCCTCGGGGGGAATGGAGTACCCCACGCTCTTCACGGGAGGCACCAATGTGTGGGCCCCGCCTGCCCTGCAGAGCCCGGAGAACGTGACGATCCACGAGGCAGGCCACCAGTTCTGGTACGGCCTCGTGGGCAACAACGAATTCGAGGAGGCCTGGCTCGACGAGGGCTTCAACACCTACCACACCTCCAAGGCCGCGTTCTTCGCCCTCGGCCCCCGGGGGTGGGCGCATCGCTACTTCGGTCCCCAGGCCGGACGCGGCACCCGCAGCGGCTGGCCGGTGGTGGCCCCCGGGGTTTGGATGGGGCGGGGGCAGGAGGATCTCGCCGGGCTGCGCCGGACAGGGGAGAGCGACGTGATGACCCGCCGGGCTTGGGAGTACCTAAGCGCCGACTCCTACCGCCTCAATTCCTACGGGAAGCCCGCGCTCACCCTCCAGACCCTGGAGGCCCTCCTCGGCGACGAGACCATGACCCGCGTCCTTCGCACTTACGCCCGGAGATTCGCTTTCGCGCACCCCACGACCGAGGACTTCATCTCCACCGTCAATGAGGTCACCGGCCAGGACTACCGCTGGTTCTTCGACCAGACCTGGTTCTCGAGTGACCTCTGCGACTACGCCATCTCCGTGGAAAACAAGCCGCAGCGGGTCCTCGGGGGATTCAAGGACGGTCCGGAAGGTGCTCCCGTTCTCGTCCCACCGGCTGCGGGCGGGAAGGAAAAGGGCCAGGGTCCCTACGATTCCGAGGTCACGGTCCGGCGTCTGGGCGGGGTGAAGCTGCCGGTGGAGGTGCTGGTGGAGTTCGCGGACGGGCGGAGGGTAAACGAGACCTGGGACGGTCAATACCGGTGGAAGCGCTTCTCCTACCACGGGCCGGCCAGGGTGGTGCGGGCAGCCGTAGACCCCCAGGGCAAGCTCGCCATCGATGTGAACCCCGCCAACAACACGTGGGTGGAGGAGGGGGGTCAGGCCCGCCGAGCGGCCCTCAAGTGGTCGGCACGCTGGATGTTCTGGCTCCAGAACCTGCTGGAGCTGCACACCATCCTCGGGTGAGCGCCATGATTGAGGCTCTGGGGGAGGGTTTCCGGGCCGTGCGGCGGAACAGTGGCCTCGCCGTCTTGCTCCTTGTCATCAACCTCGCCCTCGCGGCCGTGCTGGCTGTCCCCTTGGCCGGGGTTTTGGAGCGAGACCTCCAACAAACCGACTCCGCCGCGAACATGATGTACGGGTTCGACTTCGCCTGGTGGAGCCACTGGTGGGACGAGCAGAAGGGCTGGACGGGAAGCTTCGGGCCCGAGATTTTTGGAGCCGGTTTCGCCTTCCGGAACCTGGAGCTTCTTCTCCAGGGGGACCTCCCGGCCCGCCTTCTCTCCCCCGCCCGACGCGAGGAGAGCGGCGATGAGCCGGACCCGACGCGCCCCCGCGCCATCGATCCCGTGATCCTCGGCTTGGGGGTGATCTACCTTCTCCTGCAGACCTTCCTGGCCGGGGGTCTGCTCGGCGTTTTTCGTGCTCCCCAGGGAGGCTGGACCGTGCGCGGCCTCCTTCACGGCTCGGGCTTCTATTTTGGCCGCTTCCTACGGCTGGCTCTGCTCGCCCTCCTCGCCGCCGGCCTCGTCTTCGGCCTGAACGGGCCCTTCGCGCGCTGGGCCGACGGTCAGGCCCGGGAGGCGGTGTCGGAGCGGGCGGCCCTCGCCTGGTCACTGGGGCGGCACGGTCTGCTCCTGCTGGCCCTGCTCCTCGTGCACATGATCTCCTCCTACGCGAAGGTGGTCATGGTGGTGGAGGAGCGTTCGAGCGCCCTCCTGGCCTTCCTGTCCTCTATGTCTTTTTGCCTGCGCAACCTGGGGCGCGCGGCCGGACAGTACGTGACGGTGGGCGCCCTGGGCGGGCTCCTCATCCTGGTTTGGAGCGCGGTGGACAGCCGGTGGGAGACGGTGGGCTACCGGACGCAGATCATCGCCCTGGCCCTGGGCCAGGTCTTCGTGCTGTCCCGGATTGGCCTTCGCCTCTCCCTCCTGGCCGCCCAGGTGGCGCTTTATCGCCGCTTCTCGAGCGGCTCTTGACGGGGATCGTCCTGACCGAACTGGTCTAAAATCCCACGAGATCGTGGTTCGACCCGAGACTCCCCATGCCTCTCGACTCCCACTTGTTCCGTAAGGCCCTCGGCCAGTTCGCGACCGGCGTCACGGTGGTGACCACCCGCGACGGCGCGGGCCGGCCCCAGGGGCTCACCGTCAGCGCCTTCAGTTCGGTGAGCCTCGAACCCCCGCTCGTCCTCGTCTGCGTGGACCGGCGCTCGGAGGTGAATCCGGGCCTGCTCGCCTCCGGCCTCTTCGGGGTCAGCGTTCTGGCCGAGGATCAGGAGCCGATGTCGCGCCGCTTCGCGGGGAGCGGAGACGAGAAGTTCAGCGGCCTCTCCCTGCTCGCGGGGGAGAGCGGCGTGCCCCTCGTCCCGGGCGCTCTCGTCCACATCGAGTGCCGCCTGGCCTCCGCCCATCCGGGCGGAGATCACACCATCTACGTGGGGGAGGTCCTCCGGCTGGTGGTGTCGCCCGGGCGTCCCCTGCTCTACCATGGCAGCTCGTACCGCCGCCTGGACCCCGCGCCTTGAGGACGGACGCTGGCGGAGGCCCCCGCGATCGAGTATAAAGGGTGGCGCTAATTGGAATCACCGCCTTAGAACCCCTGAAAAGCTTGGAAAGGAGCGAAGGAAGACCCATCCTTCGAGGACCATGCCTGAGAACATCGTGATCTCCGAGATGACCTGGACCGAGGTGGAGCAGGCGATGAAGGACCGCCCGGTCGCCCTCCTGCCCGTGGGCGCCACCGAGGCCCACGGCCCCCACCTTCCCGTCTCCACCGACACCGTGATCGCCACCGAGATGGCACGCCGGGGAGCAGCCAAGCTCAAGGAGCGCGGCATCCCCTCCCTCATCCTGCCCCCCGTCGCCTTTACGGTGGCCGACTACGGGGCCGAATTCGCCGGTACCATCACCGTTTCCCCGGACACCGCGGCGGCCCTGCTGAGGGACCTCTGCGTGGGCACGGGGAAGCGATTCCGAGCCGTCGCCCTCTGCAACATCCACCTCGAGCCGGGGCACCTGGAGTCCGTGAAGAAGGGCGTAGAGGAGGCCCGGAAGGCAGGAGCCAGCGTCTGCTTCACGGACCTCACCAAGAAGCGCTGGGCGGAGCAGCTGGGCGAGGCGTTCCTGGCCGGGGACCACGCGGGGGCCTTTGAGACCTCGCTCATGATGGCCGCTGCCCCCGACATGGTCCGCGAGAAGACCCGCATCAGCCTCCCGCCCATGGACGGGCTCATGCCCGCCCTCAAGAAGGGGGCCAAGACCTTCGCGGAGGCGGGGGGCGAGGATGCCTACTTCGGGGACCCCACCGCTGCCTCGGCCGAAGAGGGGGAGACGCTCTTCGAGGCCCTCTCGGAAATCCTCACCCTCTCCGTCATGGAGCACTTGGGAAGCAAGGCCTGACCCCAGACCGTGTTCACAACCTCGATCCTCGTCCGCTTCGGAGACCTGGATGGCGCGGGGATCGCCTACTACCCCAGCCTCGTGAACTTTCTCCATGTGGCCTTCGAGGACTTCTTCACCGGCCACGTGGGCATCCCCTATCCCGAGGTCTTCAAGGGGGGCCTCGGCCTGCCCATGGTCAAGGTCGATATGGAGTTCTTCTCGCCCGTCCACTACGGGGACCGCGTGGAGGTGGGGGTGGTGGTGGAGCGGGTGGGGAACTCTTCCGTGCAGATCCGGTATGAAGGCTCGGTCCAGGGGAAGCCGGTCTTCCGCGCCCGGAACACCGGCGTGATCGTGGACATGAAGACCTTCAAGCCGACGGCCATCCCGGCCTGGCTGCGCGAGCGCCTCCAGGCGGCCATGGAGACTCCGGCCGCCCGGCCGACCTCCTGAGGGCGCCATCCCATGCCCGCCCCCAACGGACCCATTATCGAGGCTCGCGCGGTCGAGAAGTTCTTCGCTGGTCCCGACGGGCACCG
>DATMQU010000754.1:0-9487 GCA_035566715.1 Vicinamibacteria bacterium | reverse complement strand
GCTTCTCCTCCTTGGAACAGCCTAAGGTCTCATTGCGGGCGGAGCCGCGAACCGTCGCCGTTCTTGGCACCCTGCCCTAGTCATACGAACATTTGGTCCGGGGCATCAGCGGGGCCCCTCGATGGGGTCGTCTTCATTACTTCGCTTTCAACGAGCGGCACGCGGCTAGCATGGCGTCCACGTCGGCCCGGGTGTAGTTGTTGTCGGCGTCCTTCTTGTCCTCGCAGGCGTAGGTCTTCCCGCCCACCTTGACCGTGGTCACGAAGTGGAACAGCTTGTTGCCGAGGAAGGAGGCCTCGAACAGGAGGGTATCGGGGCTTTCGACGTGGAAGGCTTTGAGCTTCTGCTGGTCGTTCTCAACCGCGAACTTGCGGGAGCTGGCGATGTGTTTCGGGCCATCGTCGACTGCCTCGAGAGAGATCGCGAAGTGTGGCGGCTTGCGTACCGCCACGGAGATTCCGAATTCATCGCTGCCCAGGGCGCCCGCCGGCGCCTGGATCGTGGCTTTGAGCCCAGCCGCACTCAGGTCGAGGGGCACGGTTGGATTCTCGGCCGCGGCCAGAGCCGCGAAAGCGAGCAAGAGGGAGGGGGTACAAGAGGCTAGTGCCAGTATAGAGAGCTTCATCGATTCGCTCCTTTTCGCATCACCGATGGGACGCGGGGCCGCCAGCCCAGCGAGACGCATCTCGCTCGGCGGCAACCCCGTCTCGGGCGCAACGGTTTTGGTAACTAGATGTTAGGGAATCCATCCCTGTAGGGAAAGTGCTCTAATAGGTCACCCAAGGAAGTGGAGGCCGGCCGATGAGCGTAAGGTGGCGGTCAATGCGGCCGGGTGACGTTCGGGAATGCGTAGAGATTGTGGCAGCGGACCCGGTCTCAGGGCCACGCTACGGAAGCGCCATAACCCATCTGCAGTCGGTCTGGCTGCGACTGCTCGGCTGGCGGGCCTTCCGGTCGGTGGTGTTCGAGGACCTGGGTGAGCAACGGCCGAGGCTGATCGGTGTCGGCATCAGCGCCTTCCTCACCGAGGACTACGCGCACGCGGTCAAAGGCCCGCTCTTGTTCTGGGTCGCCCCCGATTTGGTGCGGCGGGTAATGGCCGGCGAGGCGCCGCTACTGAACGACAGGCAATTACAAGACGCCAACACCAGCTGCGGGCTCCGCAACTACGTCTGGCACGGGTGCACACGCCTAGAGGACCGTGCCCGACCTGAGGTGCACAACTCCGTGATCACCGCTTTCGTCGAGCAGCACCGCGGCTACTTCCTGAGCGAGCTCCTAGCCCAGGGGGAGGGCGAGCAGCAGGTAGAAATGATCCTCAACACCGGAGGGCTGCTCTGGAGCGGCACCGCCGGAGGGTACGTGGTTGCGCCAGCGGATAACCGGAAGCGGCTGTTGTCGGAACCCCACATCCTGGGTCTCACTCGCGAGATGGCGTTAGGCCAGGTCGGAAGCTGGGTGGGTTCACTCTTCATCTACCAATCGCCGCAGTTCGGCCTGCGCCCCAGCGAGCAGCGCCTTCTGACCACGGCCTTGGAGGGCGGCACCGACGAGGAGCTGGCCGAGGATCTGGGGATCTCGCTCTCGGCCGTCAAGAAGGCTTGGCGAACGATCTACCAACGCATCGCTGGAAGCCAGCCCGCCCTGCTCCCAGATGAACTAACCGATGAGAGGTGGGGGGGGAAACGAGGAAAGGAGAAAAAGCAGCGGCTCATCGCTTACCTGCGTGAGCATCCGGAGGAGCTACGGCCCCTGTCCCGCAAGCTCCTGCCCAGGCACGCGGCGCGCTGGCGATCCCTGCCCGCGAAGGCTGCCATCCCCATCACCGCAAAAGTAACGAACTGAGTATGGAGAGCCGTAAAGGGGGCGAGCGCCCAGCCCCCTTCCGGCTAAAGGGCTCGCTGGGGGCCCAAATTGAGCGACCGACTCCAGGGATCCGCGGCTCGTCTTGATTCTGCCCCTGCAATAGACGAGTTTTGTAGCCATCCCTTGTCAGCTCGTCATGTTCCCTCTGGCTAGTAGGCGATTACGGAGAAGCTCACGGTGCAGTCGTTGCCGCTCAGACAGTAAAACCCCAGAACGTTGGCCGGCATAGCGTGGGAGAGGCTCTGGACTACTCCAGGGCTGCCGCCCTTGACCAGCATGATAAGCATCGTTGTTACGTCATCGGGGCCACTGCCCACCTGGTTGTAGAGTCTCACTTCAACGTCGTTGTCAGTATAGAAGGAGAACGCGGTGACGTTGGCACTACCCACGGTAGAGAAAACCTGACCATGATGGCTAGATATGAGGAGGCCGGAGCCGAACCCGAACGGGCTCCTGTTTGCAATTGTCGGGTCGCTCCCACCTCCCGCGGCCACACTCACTTTCAGGTTGCCGCTGCCGTCATAGCTGAGCAGGGAAGCTGCGCTGTCGATATGCTGGAGATGAGCGTTGGCGGTATCAAGCTTGCTGCTGTCTGTTGCACCCAGATTGACCGTGCTCGACGAGTCGAGTTTGACCGAGTTCGCTACCGTTACGGTGGGCGTCCCCGCAATGCTGACCGTGCCGCTCACCGTGGTGTTTCCAGTCACCGGTACTGGCTGGGCGGGGGTGTTGACCACCGTCACGGTGGGCGTCCCCGCGATGCTTACCGTCCCGCTTACTGTGGTGTTCCCAGTGACTGGCACCGGTTGGGCGGGCGTGTTTACCACGACCACGTCCTTATCGGGCGGGGCGGCGACGCCGAGCATGGGTCTGCTCCACGCGAAGACGGCGATCAGAAGAGTGGCGCCCAGCATGATCGGTCTAGAACCCTTGAACCTGTTCATCGAAAGCTCCTTTCCACAAACCGCCCGTCAGCGAGCGGAAGGGTGTGGTCCCGCGCTGCTGGAATATGCGAAGGGCCGGGAACCTGGGTTAGATCGCCGGCTTTTGACTCAAATGCAACAACTTGTCTGACCCAAAGTTAGGGAATCCACCATCGGAGAGAAAGTGCTCTAATAGGTCACCTGGGGAGCGGAAACAGCCTCAAGCAAGAGCCCAACTGAAGGCGCTTGTCGCCGTGCTGTGAACAGCAGCGCGCCAACCGACCTCGTTTCGACGTCCCAAAACCGGCCCCGAAGGGGCGAAGGCCCGACCGAAGGACTTTAGAAGTCGGCCTGGCGCCTCAAGGCCCTGGTCTCGACACCGTCTCGTCCGAGCACTCCCGGAGCGCCCATCCCCATCTGCCTGATAACGTGACTCCAAGAAGTGGAGGGGCTACTACACTCGTTCCAACCTTTCGGGTCGCCACGCCATCTCAGCTAGGGGAGCGTGTCGGATTGGGGGATCGATGTTCATTGGGTGGGCGGCAATGGTACTGGCAGTGGTGGGCACGACGGGCCTCGGGGCGCCGGTGGATTCAGAATCCGTCACCGTACGGGCGGAGCCCGGCCGCATCCTGACCGAGCATTCAGGCACCGCGCAATACCTTAGCTTCGAGTTCATCCTGACGAGTTCCGCTCCTGGGCCCACCGAGCTGGTTAGCATTTACATGAAGGCCTACGACCGAGGCGGGCGTCTGGTCGCCTGGCCGAAGCTCGATAGCAACGGGACGCGACCGGGCATCGAAACACTTGGCCCCCATCGAGTGGAACCGGGGAAGCCGTTGACAGTTTTCAATCCCTTTTGGCGTGTAGACACGGCAGTGCCGCTGGAGGTGCTGCGGTACGAATTCCGCTTTGCCCGAGCCGATGGCAGCCGCGAGGTTGTACCCGTCGAAGTGCATCCTGTCGAGTACCTGCAGAAGACTCGGCTGATCCTTCCGGTGACCGGCGCCCGCCTTTGGGTCTACGAGGGCCCGGACCTCTATTCGCACCATCGACGGATCGATCTCATGGATCCATTGAATCGGGAAGTGCTCAAGCTGCGTGGCAATGCAGAACGATATGCCCTGGACCTGGTGGTCGTGGACGACAACGGCGAGATCGTGCATGGCGCCCTAAGCAAGCGCGAGGACTGGGTCGGCTGGGGGATCCCGGTGGTGGCGCCGGCTGACGGGAACGTGATCGCGGCGCGTGACGATCGGCCCGACGACATCCCCGAGGACGACCAAGCGCTAGCGAAGGACCCCGGCCTTTCCAACGGTAACTACCTCGTGATCGACCACGGCAACGGCGAGTACAGCATGTTGGCGCACTTCCAGAAAGGCCGCCTGGCGGTGAAGCCGGGGGACCATGTCCGGCAGGGGCAGATGGTGGGACACATGGGCTGGTCGGGGATGGGCTCTCGTCTCGTGCACGTGCACTACGAACTGCAGGACGGCCCGGACCCCTTCGCAGCAGAGGGGCTGCCGGCCCATTTTGAGGGGTTCCGTCGGGTCGGGAGCAACGTGACTGAGACCGGGCGAGTGGAGCCCGGATGGATCGTGCTCACGAACGGGGCACCGGCCGTGAAGTAGTGTGTGCCCCTGGTGGCGATCATTTTCCAGGGGGAGCGTGAGCCTCGTCGACGATGTCCACGAGCTCCTTCTGTTCGACCGCATAGCACTCCGCGTGGCGAGGGGGGGAAGGGAGCTCGGGACCCTCTTAGTCAACCCCAGAGAGAACCCCTGACGCCGGGGCCTCCGGGGCCGAAGCCGCGGCCCCCCGCGATAGTCAATCCGACTGGCGGAACGACTCGAGTGCCGCGCGGAGGCGCACGACGCCCCGCCGCAGCTCGGGCTCCCTCATTCCGCTAAAACCCAGGAGGATGCCGGGGCGGAGGCGGCGCTTCAGCGCGAAGCTCGACAGGGGCGTCACGTCGATTCCCTCCGCCGCAAGGGCACGGGAAACGGACAGATCGTCCATGTCTCTGGGCAGCCACGCGATGAGGTTCAGGCCGGCATCGGGCGCCTCGACCTCGAGAAGTCCCTGAAGATCGCGGCGGAGGAGGTGAACGAGCAGCGTGCGGCGCGAGTCGTAGATCGCCCGCATTCTCCGTATGTGCCGCTCGAAATGCCCCTCGTTCATGAAGTCCGCCATGGTCCCCTGCGTCAGGTGGGGCGGGCAGAAGTCGAGGAGCCGGCGCGCGGCCGAGAAGGCGTCGGCAAGGTGGGGCGGCACCACGACGTAGCCGATCCGCATCGCCGGAAACATGACCTTGCTGAAGGTGCCGGTCAGGATGATGCTCCCTTGGGGATCGAGACCCTGGAGGCAGGAGAGGGGCCGCGTCGTGTACCGGAACTCGCTGTCGTAGTCGTCCTCGAGGATCCAGGCGCGGTTGGCCGCGGCCCACCGCACGAGCTCGAGGCGCCGCCGAGCGCTCATGGTCATGCCGAGGGGCAGCTGCCGGGCGGGGGTCACAAAGGCGAGCCGCGCCCGCGGCTCGAGGCGGATCCCCGCTTCGACGTCCAGGCCCTCCCCATCCACTCCCACGGGAACGATCCGGGCACCCGAGGCGACGAAGGCGCCCATCGCCCCCAGGTAGCCCGGGTCCTCCATCCACACGGGATCTCCCGGGTCTAGAAGGACACGGCTCACGAGGTCGATCGCTTGCTGGGACCCCGCCGTCACCAGGACCTCGTCGGGGGTGCAGCGGGCTCCCCGGGCGGCCGTCAAGTAGGCGGCGATGGCCGCCCGGAGGGCGGGGAGGCCGCGGGGATCGGCATAGGCAAGCGAGCTGGTGGAGGAGCGCCGGAGCCGACGCGCGGTTAGACGCTCCCAGATGTGGACCGGAAAGACGTCGAGGGCGGGTACTCCGGTGCGGAAGGGTCCAGGGCGGTCGGGGACCGCGGGAAAGCGCCGGGACACCTCCGCGATCGCGGCCGCCCGCGCGGAGGGGCCACCGGCGGGAGGGGAGGGGGAAGTCCTCTCGGGAGCGTCGGCCCGAGTCAGGGGGTCGGGGAGCAGAGAGCTCACCCGGGTCGCGCCCCGCCCAACGCTTTCGACGTAGCCCTCGGCCTGAAGCTGCTCGTAGGCGAGCACCACCGTCGCCCGGGAGACACGCTGGTCCTGGGCGAGGCTGCGGGTGGACGGCAGGCGGCACCCCCGCGGGAGCCGTCCGCCGAGAATGGCCCGCCGCAGCTCGAGATAGATCTGTCGGTAAAGCGGGGTTCCGAGGCCGGGCTGCAACGTGACAAGCACGAGGGCGCCTGCGCCGGCCGGGTCCCGGGCTCTCGCGACGGCCATGGGACGGGATCTTGCCCTGGTCTGGTCCCCTTGCCAAGTCTGGCCCTGGACCGGGGCAAGAGCCAGCAGGTAGCATCCCAGGGACCTAAAGGGGGAGCATCCAGGATCTTGGAGCACCGTTCGCCATGAAGGGCCGGCTGTTGCCGCTAGCGATCCCTGCCTTCTTCGCCTTCGCGGCGGTAGGCGGTGTGCAGAAGGCACCCTATGACGTGGGCCCCGTCCTGGAGCCCCGCCTCTTCGCCGAAGGCATCGTCTCGACGGAAGATGACGAAGCCGGGGGTACCTTCAGCCCCGACGGAACCGAGTTCTACTTCAGCAAAGTCATCCAGTCGACCACGTTCCCTCGGCTCGGCCTGCTGTGCGTTTCGCGTTTCCGAGGGAGGCGCTGGACGGAGCCCGAGGTCCTCCCTTTCTCAGGAAGCTACCTCGATCTCCTCCCCCAGTTCGCGCCCGACGGCAAAACCCTCTACTTCACTTCGTCCCGTCCGGTACCGGGGAGCGAAAGCCGCACGCTGCGCATCTTCCGCGTCTCGAGGATGGGCGATCGCTGGGCTGAGCCCGAGCCGCTCCCACCGCCTGTAAACGCCGAGGGAAGCTTGAACTGGGGGCCGTCCGTGACTGGGAACGGGACCCTCTACTTCGCCTCGACCCGGGAGGGGGGGCAGTCGCACCTCTTCCGTTCCTGCTGTACCGGCGGGACGTTCGGGGAGGCCGAGAAACTCGGCCCCGAGGTCAACTCGGAGTTCAACGAGCGCGATCCCTACGTCTCCCCCGACGAAACCATCCTGATCTTCGCCTCCTTAGGGAAGAACCTCGGCGACGAGGACCGAAGGGAGACCCTCAAGGGGGGTGGGGTCCTCTACGCCCGGGCCGACCTCTACGTGAGCACCGGGGAAAGGGGTATCTGGTCGAAGGCCCGTCACCTGGAGCACGGCATCAACTCGGTGGCCGAGGAGGGGGCACCGTGCCTCACGCCCGACGGGAAGTACCTCTTCTTTACGAGCGAGAGGAGCCCGTTCACCGTCCCCGAGCCCCACCGCCTTGAGGCCGGGGAGATCCACAGGATGCTCCACTCCACGCTGAACGGACACGGCAACATCTTCTTCGTCTCGAGGGCCGCCCTCGACCTGGCGGAGGGGGAGGGGAGGTGAGGAGGATTCTGGCCTGGCCCCTCCTGCTAGCCCTCCTCTCCGCGAGTCCCCCCGCTCCTTCCGACCCCTCCCTGGGGCTAGGAGGAAGGCCCGAACTCATCGGGGATGGCGTCATCTCCACGCCCGACGACGAGCTGGGCGGTAACCTCACGGCGGATGGGAAGATCATCTACTTCGAGAGGTCGGTTCCGCCGCACTACCTGTACGTCCTCTACGAGTCGAGGCTCCAGGGAAGGAAGTGGACTCCCCCCGTCGTCCTCCCCTTCTCCGGCGTCTACAAAGACACCGACCCCGTGCTCGCGCCCGACGGCGAGACTCTCTTCTTCGCGTCGGACCGCCCGGTCCTTGGCGTGGACCGCCACCATTTCTACATCTGGGCCGCCAAGCGACGGACGGGCGGATGGACGGAGCCCATCCTCCTGGACGGCCCCGTGAACGACGGGTTCAACCAGGTCTTCTGCTCGGTCGCAAGGAACGGCAACCTGTACTTTTGCTCGAGCCGGAAGACCCGCCACTACGACATCTTTCGATCCCGTTTCGAGGGGGGGCGCTACCAGCCCGCGGAGGACATGGGCCCGGACTTCAACGGACCGCAGATCGACAGCTTCGAGGCCCTCGTGTCCCCCGACGAGACCTTCCTCCTCATCGGGAGCTTCGGCCGGAAAGAGAGCTTCGGGAGCTCGGACCTCTACATCAGCTACCACCTAGGGGACCGCTGGACCCCGCCTAGGAACCTGGGGCCCCTCGTCAACACCCCCGCCCGGGACTACAGTCCCCGCATCTCGGGGGACGGCCAGTGGCTTCTCTACACGAGCGAGAGGATCGATCCCCCCCTCGTGCTGCCCATGACCTACCGAAGCTTCGTTTCCATGTCCCGCGGCCTCTTCAACGGCCTCGGCAACCTCTACAGGATCCCCCTCGAGACCGTCCTCCGGTTGACGCGCCCCACGCCGGAAGAGGGCTCGTAGGGGCCCCCCGTCAGGAGGACAAGAATGCGCGTGCCAACGATGCTAGCCGTGGCCCTCGGGGTGTCCGCCGGGGCCTTCGCCCAGCAGGCGACCCCCGCGCCGGGGGGGCCGCCCCCCGAGCTCCCCCCCCTCTCGCACTTCAGCCCGGACATCGCCGACCCCTCGACGGATCCCTGCAACGACTTCTACGCCTACTCGTGCGGCCGTTGGCACGAGGCCCACCCGATTCCCGCGGACCAGCCCGCCTGGGGGACGACCTCCGTCCTCGACACCTGGAACCAGACACTTCTCGGCCAGGACCTCGCCCGCCTCGCGAGGGGCGAGGGGGTCCGAAGCGCCGACGAGAGGAAGCTCGGGGACTTCTACCAGGCCTGCATGGACGAACCCGGGATCGAGGCGCGGGGGCTGCAGCCGCTTCAGCCGGAGCTCAACCGCGTCGCCGCGATTCGGACCCTCGCGGACCTCCCCGGCGCCCTCGCGCACGTGCAGCAGCTGATGCCGGGAGCCTGGACCCCTTCGGACAACCAGACGAACAGCCCCCTCCTGGGCTTCTCGGGACAGCCCGACCTCGACGACGCCTCCTCCAACATCGCCCAGTTCGACCAGGGCGGGATGTCCCTCCCGGGCCGCAGCTACTATCTCGACCAGGACGAGAAGTCAGCGACTATTCGGCAGAAGTTCTTGAAGCACGTGGCGAAGATGCTGGTCCTGTCGGGAGAGCAGCCCGAGGCGGCCGGCAAGGACGCGGCGACGATCCTCGCCCTGGAAACCGAGCTTGCAAGGGCTGCCACCGACCCTGTGACCCGCCGTGATCCCCGGACCCAGAACAACAAGCTCTCCCACGCCCAGCTCCGGTCCCTCGCCCCCTCCTTCGATTTCGACGCCTATTTGAAGGCCGTGGGGGCGCCTCCCGTGGCCGTTTACAACGTGACGGCCCCCGGCTTCTTCAAGAGCGTCGAGACGACGCTCCGGACCCACCCCGTGGCCGACTGGCAAGCGTACCTGCGCTGGCAGCTCCTCGCGGGAACCGCCTCCGCCCTTCCGAGGGCCTTCGTGGAGGAGCGCTTCGACTTCTTCGGACGAACCCTCGCCGGCACCCGGGAGATGCAGCCCCGGTGGAAGCGCTGCGTAGCTAGCGTGGACGCCAACCTCGGGGAGGCCCTGGGCCGGGTGTACGTGACCCGTGCCTTCCCCAAGGAGAGCAAGGAGCGCGTGCTCGCCCTCGTCCACGACCTCGACG
>DATMQU010000753.1:0-5706 GCA_035566715.1 Vicinamibacteria bacterium | reverse complement strand
GCGCCTCCTGGGAGGCGACAAAGGGGGGAAGAACTCGACCCTGCTTCTCGACGCCGCTGCCCACGGCTTGGCCGTGCAGGACCTGACGGAGGACGAGTCCTACGAGCTAGCGGTCACCCCGCGCCAGGCCCGACTCACCGCCCCCAACCCCCTCGGCATCCTGCGCGGCCTGGAGACCTTCCTGCAGCTCATCCGCCCCGAGGGGACCCGGTACGTCGTTCCCGCGGTCCGGATCCAGGACCGCCCGCGCTTCCCCTGGCGTGGCCTGCTCATCGATCCCTGCCGGCGCTGGCAGCCCTTGGACGTGATCAAGCGCAACCTGGACGCGATGGCGGCGGTGAAGCTCAACGTTCTTCACTGGCACCTGAGCGAGGACCAGGGCTTCCGGATCGAGAGCCTGGTCTTCCCGAGGCTGCACGAGAAGGGCTCCGACGGCCTCTACTACACCCAGCAGCAGGTGAGGGACGTCCTCGCTTACGCCCGCGACCGGGGCATCCGGGTCATGGTCGAGTTTGACATGCCCGGCCACTCGACGAGCTGGCTCGTGGGCCATCCGGAGCTGGGCAGCGCCCCCGGACCCTTCTCCCTCGAGCGCACCTGGGGCGTCTTCGACAACGCCCTGGACCCGACCCGGGACGAGGTCTATGCCTTCCTGGACCGCTTCCTGGGCGAGATGGCGGCCCTTTTCCCGGACCCTTATCTCCACATCGGGGGCGACGAGGTCACCCCGCGCCAGTGGAACGAGAATCTGGGCGTGCTCGATTTCCTGTACCGGCGGGAGCTCGACGACGCCCCCCAGCTCCAAGCCCATTTCAACCGGCGCATCAACGAGATCCTGACCCGGCACGGGAAGCGGATGGTGGGATGGGACGAGATCCTGCGCCCGGAGCTGCCGAAGAGCATCGTGGTTCAGTCCTGGCGCGGCGCCCAGGCTCTGGCCGAGGCCGCCCGGCTCGGTTACGACGGGATCCTGTCCAACGGCTACTACCTCGATCACCAGGAGCCCGCCTCCTTTCACTATCTGAACGATCCCCTGCCCCCATCCGCGGGGGAAGCGCGCCCCCACGTCCTGGGGGGCGAGGCCTGCATGTGGGGAGAGTTCGTGAGCCCGGAGACCATCGACTCTCGGCTGTGGCCGCGGACGGCGGCGATTGCAGAGCGGCTGTGGTCACCGGCCGAGGTGCGGGATGTCGAGGACATGTACCGCCGGCTGGAGATCGAGAGCGTCCGGCTCGAGGCGACCGGGGTCAAGCACCGCTCGAACTACGAGCCCATGCTCCGGGGGCTCGTGGCCGACCACCCGATCGAGCCCCTGCGGCTGCTGGCCGACCTGGTGGAGCCGGTGAAGGGCTACCACCGCGGTCAGATGCGGACCTACACGAGCGCGACGCCCCTCGACCGCCTGGTGGACGCCGCGCGTCCGGAGAGCATGCCCGCCCGCCGCTTGCGGAAGGAGGTGGATGTCTTTCTCCGCACGCCCCCTCCGGCCCGCGACGACCGGCCGCTGCGCGCGACCTTCTCGACCTGGCGCAATAACCACCCCATCCTGGAGCCCCTCCTCTCCGCCCGGGGGCTGGAGGCCCGGCCCTTGTCCCGAGACCTGGCCGCTCTGGGCGAGGTGGGAGAGCAGGCCCTGGAGGCGATCCGCGCCGGTCGGCAAGCCCCGGAGAGCTGGCTGGCGGAGGCGCAGCGGGTTGCGGATCGGAGCCAGAAACCTCGCGCCGAGGTCGAGCTGGCGGTGGTGCCGGCGGTCAGGAAGCTGGCCGTGGCCGCCGCCGAGCTCGACGAGCTCAAGACACTCTCCCTGGAGGAGTGGAACCAGAAGCTCGACGCCCGGCTGAAGCCCGCATCCGACCACTGACCGCCCCCGCCCTCCCGAACTCTCCGGAAGCGGGCGCGCCTCATCCCCCCGGCGGGGAGGGCGCTTTCAAGAGGCGGCGCGCGACCGCGACCGCCCCCAGGCAGGGATCGCCGACGTAGGTCACGGCCCCGATCGGGCTCTTGATCCCGGCCAGCACCGCCTGCCGCATGCCCCCGCGCAGGAGGTTGCCCGCGAAAGCCACCGGGGGCTGCTCGAGCCGGAGCCGTCGGATCACGGTGTCCAGCTGCAGGGCGAGCTCCCGCGCGGCCTCCTCCACGATCGCGCGCGCGGCGGCGTCTCCGTTCGCGCCCAGCTCCACTACCACGGGGGCGAGATCGGCGAGATCGGCCGAGGTCCGCCCGGGCGCGTAGATGTGGCGGATCAACTCCCCGGCGTCGGTCAGCGAGTAGTGGCGCAGGACCGCGGCCAGCAGCGCCTGCGCCTCCGCGCGTCCGTCCGCGGTCCGGGTGGCCAGACGCAACGCCCGGAGCGCCATCTGATACCCGCTTCCCTCGTCTCCGAGGAGCGGCCCCCACCCCCCGACACGCGCCGTTTTTCCGTCCGACGAGCGACCGAGGCAAACGGAGCCGGTGCCGCTGATGAGCGCCGCCCCCCAGCCCTCGGGGGTGCCGCCGGCCAGTATCAGCTCGGAATCGTTGACCACCACGAAGCGGGGCGCGATGCCTTGATCCTTCACCCAGCGGGAGACCTGCGCCTCGTCTTCGGGGCCGTCGACGCCCGCCAGCCCAAAGCAGGCGGCGGCAATGCGCGCCGTCCGCCAGGGCGCCCCCTGGCCGGCGGTCCCCGCCCCCAGGGCGTTCAGGAGCGCGCCTTCGATGGCGGCGGTGAGCGCCTTGCCCAGCGACTCGACCCCCACCTGGTGGAGGTTGCTGGGGGGCCCGAACCCGCGGGCCAGCACGCGACCCTCCAGGTCGGTGACCACGGCCTGCGTCCTCGGCCCCGCCCCGTTGACGGCGAGGAGGAGGCCCCCTCCCTTCATCGCGTGCGCGTGACCTTGGAGAGGCCCCTCGGCGCGTCGGGGTGCATGCCGCGGGCGAGGCTCAAGCCGAGGGCCCAGATCTGCCCCGGCACGACCGCCACCAGGGGGGAGAGCCACTCCGGGATGTCGGGGGGCAGCGGCATTCCGATCTCCGCCGCCTCCAGGAGCGACCGCCGGTCCGAGATCGCGAGAAGGCGCGCTCCCCTCTCCTTGGCCATGCCCACCACACCTTCCAGCTCCTCGAAGGTGCGCGTTCCCGGGGCCACGACCAGGACGGGCAGGCTCTGGTCGAGGATCGCCATCGGCCCGTGGAGAAAATCGGCGGACGAATAGCCGTCGGCCATGATCGCGCTCGTCTCCTTGATCTTCAGGGCGATCTCGAGGGCGGTGGAGAGGTTGTAGCCGCGGCCCACGACCACGAGGCGGGTCTGCTCGCGGAAGCCGGCCGCGAGGGGGATGAAGGGGAGGCCGAGGTCAATCGAGCGCGCCACGAGCTCGGGGAGCCTGCCGAGCTCGTCCCAGGCGGTCGCCTCCCCGCGCAGGGCCGCGCTCACCATGGCCAGGGCCATCAGCTGCGCGGTGTAGGTCTTGGTCGCCGCCACCGCCTCCTCCTTCCCGGCCAGGAGCGGGAGAACGAGCTCGGCAGCGGAGGCGAGGGGGGAGCGCGCGTCGTTGGTGATGGCCAGGGTGACCGCTCCCTGGCCGCGGGCGGCGCGGACGACCTCCACGATGTCCGGAGACTGCCCCGACTGGCTGATGCCGATGACGAAGGCGCCCGTGAGGGAGGGGGCGGCGTCGTAGTGGGTGAAGAGCGAAGGGGTGGCGAGGGCCGCCAACAGCCGGTTCTGAATGCCGAGGAGATATTGCCCGTAGTGAGCCGCGTTGTCGGAGGTGCCCCGCGCGGCCAGGACCGCGAAGCGGGGGGCGTAGGCGCGGACCCTGGCTGCGATGGCCTCCGCGCCCCCCCGGCCCTCCCTGAGCAGCCGCTCCAGCACGACCGGCTGCTCGCGGACCTCCGCCTCGAAGCGAGTGGTCATGACCGGGCGCGGTCATCCTCCCGCGCGGACCCGCCGAGGCCGCGGGAGGAGACGCATCCGCAACCCGCCGGGGCAAGCCACACGGGAATCACCGAACAACGGTAGCGGCGCCCCGAGAAAAGTCAAGGTAGCGAGAGCGGAGCCGGAGCATGTGGTCGCGTGGAAGGCGCCCGGCCTCTATTGACTCTGGCCGAAGCGGAGGACTAGCATCCGACCAAAAGCCACGGAGCCAGCGGAATGGACTTAGTGGAGGAGGAAGTTCGCTGCCCGAGATGCGGCCGGCGGGGCGTGATCTCCTACCCCCGTGCCCCCACCAACCCCTATCCCATTCCCGAAGGCCTCCGCTGCCCCGCCCCTTGTGGCGCCGAATTCAGCGTCGACCTGCCAGAGCACGCGGCGAACGCGAAGTCCTGGTCCGTGACTTGGCGCTAGCCCGGCCCGCGGGCGGCGCGGGGAGGCCCGCCCGCTCGGGAAGGCGTGTGTTAGCATCCCCAGCGTTCCGTCCGGGCTCCGCGGCCGGGGAGGCTTGGCAATGAAGCTGACGTCGTGGGATTGGCTCGCCATCGCCGTCTACTTCCTGGCCAACATCCTGATCGGCCTCTACTACCGAAAGCGGGCCACCCGCTCCACGGAAGAGTTCTTCGTGGGCGGCCGCCAGGCGAGCTGGTGGCTGGCCGGCACATCGATGGTGGCCACCACCTTCGCCGCGGACACTCCCCTCGCCGTGACCGGTCTCGTGGCCAAGAACGGCATCGCCGGCAACTGGATCTGGTGGAGCATGCTCATGAGCGGCATGCTCACGGTCTTCTTCTTCGCCCGTCTCTGGCGACGGGCCGGCGTTCTCACCGACCTGGAGTTCGCGGAGATCCGCTACAGCGGCAAGCCGGCCGCGTTTCTGCGCGGCTTCCGCGCGCTCTACCTCGGCCTCCCCATCAACTGCATCATCCTGGGCTGGGTGAACCTGGCCATGGTGAAGATCCTCGTGATTATCTTCGGGATCGCGAAGATCGAGGCCTTGATGCTGGTGTTCGGCATCATGCTCGTCACGTCCATGATCTCGACCCTTTCCGGGCTCTGGGGCGTCCTCGTGATGGATCTCTTCCAGTTCGTGCTGAAGATGGGAATGGTCATCATCCTTGCCGTCTACGCGGTGGCGGCGGTGGGCGGGATGGGCGTGCTCAAGGAGAAGCTGCACGCCCTGGACGCGGCGAGGGCGGCCGGCGGCGGGGGCGGGGGCTCGATCCTCTCCTTCACCCCCGACCTGGGCTCGGCCTGGATGCCCATGATCACCTTCTTCGTCTACATCGCCGTTAATTGGTGGGCCGCCTGGTATCCCGGCGCGGAGCCGGGAGGCGGGGGCTACATCGCCCAGCGCATCTTCTGCGCCAAGGACGAGAAGCATTCGCTGCTGGCCACCCTCTGGTTCAACGTGGCCCACTACGCGATCCGCCCTTGGCCTTGGGTCCTGACCGCGCTCTGCTCGCTCGTCCTCTACCCCGACCTGGTCGACAAGGAGTCCGGCTTCATCAAGACCATCGTCGACCCCCAGGTCTTCCCCGTCGCCCTGCGCGGGGTCATGATCGCGGCCTTCGCCGCCGCCTACATGTCCACGGTGGGAACCCAGCTCAACTGGGGCGCCTCCTACCTGGTCAACGATTTCTACCGGCGGTTCCTGGTCAAGGACGGCAACGAAAAGCACTACGTCCGAGTGTCCCAGATCGCGACCATCCTGATCATGCTGGTTTCCTGTGTCGTCACCTACTACCAGGACTCGATCGCCGGCGCCTGGAAGTTCCTCATCGCCCTGG
>DATMQU010000752.1:0-6717 GCA_035566715.1 Vicinamibacteria bacterium | reverse complement strand
TGAGAACCGTCACGCCCTCCTCCCGGACCCACCGGATCAGCTCCATCGCCCCGCGGATCTCGGAGGGGTTCAGGCCCCCCATCACCTCGTCGAGGCAGATGACTGCGGGCTCCGTGGCGAGGGCACGCGCGATCTCGAGGCGCTTCAACTCACCGATGGTGAGCGTGCCGGCGAGCGCGTTCGCCCGGTGCGCGAGCCCCGTGCGCTGGAGCAGACCGGCCACCCGCTCTTCCCGCGCTCCCCGCCCCCGGCCCCGACTGCCGAAGTAGGCCCCGATGGCCACGTTCTCGGTCACCGTCATCTCACGGAAAGGCCGTACGATCTGATGGGTGCGGACGAGCCCGCGCGCCACCACCGCGTGGTTGGGGAGGCCGTCGATCCGCTCGCCCCGGAAGTGCACGCTCCCCGCGCTGGGGGCCAGCGCGCCCACGAGGCAAGCAAAGAGGGTCGTCTTGCCTGCCCCATTGGGACCGAGGATCCCGAAGATCTCTCCCTGCGCCACATCGAAGTCGACTCCCTCCAGGGCGAGAAGGCCGTCGAACCGCTTCGAAAGGCCGCGGACGGAGAGGAGAGGCTCAGGCCCCATTCGCCACTCTCGCCGGCCGGCGCAGGGCCCGCAGCAGCCGCTTGCCAAGGCCAAGAAGGCCCTTGGGCTCGAAGAGCATGACCAAGATCAGCAGCGTGCCATAGAGAAAGAGATAGGAATCGCGGAGCGCCGGAACGGAGAGCATCTTGATCTGCAGGTAGCTGAAGACAATGGCGCCCCAGACCGGGCCCGCCACCGTTCCCACCCCCCCCACGATGGGCATGAGTACGATCGAGAGCGAAAGCCGGAAATCGAAGACCGACCCGGGCGAGATGTATTGGAAGTTGATCGCGAACAGACTGCCCGCCGCCGCCACCAAGGCCGCGGAGAGGGCGTGGACGGCCAGCTTGTAGCGGGTCGCGTTGATCCCGAGCGCCTCCGCGGCGTCGATATCCTGCCTAATGGCGGCCAGGGCCGCCCCGAAGGGGCTCCCCCGCAGCCAGGCGGCCAGCGTCACTACCGCCACCGCCAGCACCACCATGCTCGTGTAGTTCAGGGCAAAGTCGAAGGAGGCCGGCGGCATTCGGATTCCGCTCGACCCCCCGGTGAAGGACACGCCGCTCGCGAACACCCGCACCGCTTCCCCCACTCCGATGGTGGCGATGGTGAAGTAAGGCCCGCGGAGCCGAAAAGTCGGCAGCCCCACCACGAAGGAGAACGCCGCTCCCAGCAAGGCCGCCAAGGGCAGGGTCGCGTAGGGTTCCACCCCTCGCAGCGCGAGCAGGGCGGTGGTGTAGGCGCCGATGCCCAGGAAGGCGGAGTAGCCGATGGAGACCTGCCCGGCCAGGCCGCCGAGCAGATTCCAGGCCGAGGCGAGCACCACCGCGAAGGCGACGCTCCAGATGTCGTTGAGCATGCCCCGCGCAAGCACGCGCGGGGCCAGCAGCAGAAGCAGAGCGGCCGCGATAGCGGCCACCAGCCGCCGGCGAGGGTGTCGCCCGATCATCAGCGGAGGGCCGGCCGTCGCGGGGTCACCCGCCGGAAGGCGTGGGGAAGCCCCTGCGGGAACACCACCAGGGCGACGACGAGGAGGGTGAAGCTCACCGCATCCTGGAAAGAGGTCGGGACCCGGGTAAACGCGCCTAGCGCGTTCTCGAGAAAAGCCAGCACGAAGGCGCCCACCGCCACGCCGACCACGCTCTCCATTCCCGCGAGCACGATGATGCAGAAGGCCTTCAGCAGGAAGCTGCGTCCAAAGTCGGGGGTAAAGGCGTAGAGCGTGGAGAGCAGGCCTCCGGCCACGGCGGCCAGGGCCGTCCCCATGCCAAAGGCCTGGGCTGAGATGCGGTCGGCATCGACCCCGCAGAGCCGGGCCGCATCACGGTTCTGGGTGACCGCGCGCATGGCCCGGCCCAGGTTCGTGCGCTTAACGACCAGCTGGAGCAGGAGCAGGCAGACCGCTCCCGCCACGAAGACGAGCAGATTCGGAACGCCCACCCGCACCCCCGCGAGATCGACCGCCCGCATCGTGTAAGGGGTCAGGATCGACTGGGTGTCGCCGCCCCAAACCGCATAGGCCAGGTTCTGGAGGACGAGCCAGAGGCCGAAGAGCAGCAGCAGGGACTCCATGGAGGGCGTTGCCCCCCCGGACGGCAGCCGGCGGACGAGCAGCCGTTGGAGGACGAAACCGATCGCAAAGAAGAGGGGCGCCACGAGAACGAGGGAGAGAAACGGATCCAGGCCGAAGCGGTCGTAGAGGGTGAGGGTGACGTAGGCCCCGAGCATCAGGATCCCGGCGTGGGCGAGGTTGATGATGCGCATCACGCCGTAGATGACGGCGAGGCCGTACGACATCGTGGCATAGAGGCCCGCCGCCAGCAGGGCATTGACGACGACCGCTAAGAGCTCGTGCATGGAGGCGGCTAGAGTGGACCAGGCGCGAAAGCGGGGCGGGGGCGGGTCGGGGTCCGCCCCGTCAGCTCCGCGGTATGGGGCCGACGGCCTCCCCCGTCTTTGACTCCTTGGGCCAGACGATGTCCACCTTGTCGCCCGGCTTGTTCTGGGTCACGACGAAGGGCAGGATGGCCTGACCGGAGGCACTGAACTTCAGGACCCCTCCGGGCAGGATCGAGTCCTTGAGCTCGACGCTGGCGAGCCCATTGCGAATCCCCTCCGGCGACAAGTTGCCCGCCTTGTGGATGGCCGCTGCGAGCGCGCGCACGGTCTCGTATGCGGTCGCGTGGTACCACTGCGGGTCGCTTCCCGTCGCTGCTTTCCATCTCGCGTTGAAGGCCTTGACCTGCGGATAGGGAAGGAGGTCCGACCACCACCCGCTCGCGAATACGTAGTCGGTGGCCGGCCCCAGCGCCTTGCGGGCGGCCGCGTCCGCGCCGCGGGCGCCGTAGGTCACCATCTGGTGATACAAGCCCATCTGCGTGTAGGCGCGGTGCATGGCGATGTAGTCCTCGAGGTGGGCGTCGGCCATGAGGACGTCCGCTTTCGCCCCCGCCACGCGCGACAAGAGAGGCTTGAAATCCGGAGTGTAGAGCTCGAAGCTCTCTTCGAGAGCGACCGCGAACTCGGCGGGGTGGGTCTTGACGAATTCCTGCACCCCCTGCGCGTAGTCCTTCCCGTGCTCCGTGTTCTCGGTCACGAGAGCGATCTTGACCGGTCTCTTGAGCTTCCCCGCTCCCACCAGCGCCCCCAGGAAGTCCATCTGGGTCGAGGCCAGTACGTCCACCGGCGACAGGGTGCCGAACACCCACTTGCTCCGCCCGTAGATGCTGCGGGCCCCGGCGCCGCCCGCGAGAAAGGGGACGCCGTAGCGCTCGGGCATCACGCTCTGGGCCTGGACAAGTTGGGAGCCGTAACCACCGATCACGGCGTGGACTTTCTCCTGGCTCATGAGCTGCTCCACGAGCTGGGCGCTCTTGGCCGGGTCCGAAGTGTCGTCGAGGAGGATGAGATCGACCTTGAGCTTCCTGCCTCCGACCTCGAGGCCTCCCCCATCGTTGATCTCTCGGATCGCGAACTCCGTGGCCTGCTTGTAGGCGCTGCCGATCTTCGACTCCTTGCCGGTGACCGGCAAGACAGCACCGATCCTGATCGTCTCCCCTTCCGCGGCGCGGACGGCGGGGGAAGCCCCCGAAAACGCCCAAAGCGCCGCCAGCAGGAGCCGGGCGGAAGCTGACGTCGGTTTCGATGGCATGACCTCGTCTCCTCCTGACATCGGACGCGGACACAAAGGTGCGACCGCAAGCTGAGAAAAGCGGCTGCGCAGGAGGATATTACGGCCGCTGTCCGGGCGCCAGCCCGTGTCCGTTGCCGCCGTTTTTCTCGTAGGCGCGGTCCCCGGGCCTCCCGCCGGGTGCCCCCGGGGGCGGAGCGAGCGCGACCTACGCGAGGAAGGCAGGCCCCCAGGAGGCAAGCCTTCCTTGACAAGGAGGGTTCGTGTGGATCACCTTAGATCGGCCCGAGCAGGAACTGCGGGTCGTGCGCCTGGCTCCTTAGGTCTCGCCGGAGTCGGGGAGAGCGGCGCTGACGGTCGTCATCGAAAAAGAGAACGACAGTGAAAGGCGAAGCTGGGAAGGGACGAGCGGGGATCTCTGGGACGGGCACCGCTCGGGCCGGGGCAGCGCAGCGGCCAGCGACGCTGACCGCCATGTTCAAGGGACCGCTCGGGATGGAGGGTCACAGGAGTCCGCGCCGGAGATGCGGGCTTCGGCGCGGGAAGATACTCCGCCTCCTTCTGCCCGGCGTCGTCGGTTTCTGGACGCTCGCGGTTTGCCCCCTGACGGCGGACACGTCGTCGAGCGGCGGTCGCCTCGAGGGCACGGTCGTGGACCCCCAGGGGAGCCCACTCGCTGCGCTGGCCGTCACGGCCCGGAACATGGCCACGGGACTGGTGCTCCAGGAGCCGAGCGACTCCGACGGACGCTTTGTCTTCCCCAATTTGCCCCCCGGAGCCTACGAGGTAACCATCACGGCCTCCCGTTTCTGGGTCTTGGCCTATGCCGGTGCCACCACCCGTCTCCTCGCTCCCCGGGCCCAGGCCATGTTCGAGGCCTCCGAGCAGGTGCCCGAGGTTCTTCTTGCCCCGGAAGGTCCTTTGCAGGGGACGCTCGGCCGGGCGAGCATCCCGGGAATCGCCGCCGGAGGTTCACCCGGTCTCCTGGGCTCGCGCCCGGACCTCGGGGACGAGACGAACGAGCGCTCATGGCCAAGAAACCTTGGGGAGAGCGGAGGTTTGCGCACTCCCGAGGGAGCCTTCGGAACCAGTGGCACCCTGCGCCTGACCACGAGCCTCCAGGGGTGGCCGCGTCCTGAGAACGACCCCTTCGCCCTCTCCTCCCCTCCCGACCTGCGTCCCCCGACCGGGGCGACGAGGGGGGAGGAGGTCGAGACTCCGATCCCCCTCCTCGTCAAAGCGGGCACGCCCCTGCGGGTCGCGCTCGACGAGCGGGTCACGCTGCGGCGCGTCGGCCAACCGGTCCTGGGCACGCTGGTCGAACCGGTGTACTCGTATGATCGCGTCGTCCTGCCGGCGGGAGCGAAGGTCGTCGGCCACGTGGAGAAGCTGGAGGGCGTTGGGCGAGCGGCGCGATTGCGGGCGATCCTCCGCGGCGATTTGACCCCGCTTCGCCGGGCCATCCTGAGGTTTGACACCCTCGTCTTGGGAGACTGCACAGAGATTCCCCTCGTGACCGAGGTCGACGAGGGTCGGGAGAACGTCTCCCTCGAAGTAGCCGCCACCTCTCCGAGGACGGGAAGAGTCGCCCAAGTACGGCAGCAGATCGCCCAAAGAATGGACGAGATGGCGGCGCCCCTCAAGGGGCCGGACAAGCTGGAGCGGCTCAAGGAGATGCTCACCAACCGATTGCCCTACCACCCTCAGTATCTCCACCGAGGGACGGTCTACTCGGCGGAGTTGCTCGCGCCCCTGAACTTCGGGTACGTCACGCCCACCCCGCGGGCCGCGCCCGGCACGCCCGCCCCCCCCGAGAGCGTGTTGGCCGCCCGCCTGCTGACCCCTCTCGACTCGGCCAAGACTCCCCGGGGAACGCCCATTCGGGCCGTGGTCACTGAGCCCCTGTTTTCTGCGGAACAGCGCCTGATCCTCCCCGAAGGCGCCGAGCTCCAGGGCGAGGTCACCTTCGCCAAGGGAGCCGGACGGTTTCACCACAACGGCCAATTGCGTTTCTTGTTTGAGACCGTGCAACTCCCGGGGGGTGCGGCCGACAAGCTCCTGGCTTCCCTCTACTCCGCGGAGCTCGGCCAGGACCAGCACATCGCCATCGATGAAGAGGGTGGCGCGAGCGTCCCGAATTCGAAGACGCGGTTCATTTCACCGGCGGTGGCCCTGGTTGCCTTGGGGGCGGCCCGGGGCGACCGGGGCGACCACCACGATGCCGACGATGTGACGCCGGGCGTCCAGGGTGTTAATCCGGGCGGGAGCGGCGTTGCGGGTTTCTTGGGGTTGGGCGTCCTGGGAGCAGGGCTCGGCCAGCTCTCAAGACCGGTAGCCTTGGCGCTTGGAGTTTTTGGCGTGGCCCGGAGGGTCTACAGTTCGGTGCTCGGCAGGGGCAGGGAGGTCGTCATCCCCGCCCGCACGCCCATCCAGCTGCAGTTGTCACCCGCTTCCACAACGCCTTGACGCCGGTCGCGGCCGCGAGATCATCGGTGGCACGTCGGCTCCTACCCCCGGGGACGTCCGCGATCCTGGCCGTCAGCTTCCTGACCGGGGTGCCCGGGGTTGGACAGGAACGACCGGTCTTCCGCACGGAGGCGAAGCTGGTGGTGCTACACGCCCTCGTCCGGAACAAGCGCGGAGAGCTGGTGACGACCCTGCCGCGGGATGCCTTCATCGTCTACGAGAACGGCAAGGCGCAAACGATTGCCCTCTTCCACCGAGATGACGTCCCCGTCTCGCTGGGGCTCTTGATTGACAACAGCGGCAGCATGCACCGGTTGCGGGCGAAGGTAGAGGCGGCCGCGCTGGCGTGCGTGCGGGCCTCGAATCCCAAAGACGAGGTCTTCGTGCTCAACTTCGCGGACAAGCCGCACATCGATGTGCCCCTCACCAGTGATATGCGCGTACTTGAGGCCGGCATCGCCCGGCTGGATTCCATCGGGGGCACGGCGATGCGCGATGCCATCGTGGCCGGGGCCGACTACCTCAACGAGCACAGCCA
>DATMQU010000751.1:0-2813 GCA_035566715.1 Vicinamibacteria bacterium | reverse complement strand
CATCGTGGGATCCGGCATCTTCATTAATCCCTCTGTGGTGGCCCGCCAGGTCGGCACGCCCGCCCTCATCCTGGGGGCGTGGGTCCTGGGGGGCCTGATCGCGCTGGTGGGCGCGCTGGTGTACGCGGAGCTTGCCTCCCTGCGCCCCCAGGTGGGAGGGCAATACGCCTATCTCCGTGAGGCCTTCCACCCCGCGGCCGCGTTCGTCTACGGCTGGTGTCTGCTCCTGGTGATCCAGAGCGGGGGGATGGCCGCGGTGGCGGTCACCTTCGCGCGCTATTTCCACGAGCTGAGCAACGCGCCCCTCGCGGATGGCGCGGTCGCCGTCCTTGTCCTCGCCCTGCTGACCGCCGTTAACTGCCTCGGAGTGAGGGCGGGGAGCGGCCTCCAGAGCGCGCTCATGGTCCTGAAGATCGGCGCTATCGTGGCCATGGTAGCGGCGGGCATCTACTTCGTGGATGGGTCGCGCGCGCGGTTCACTCCCGTGCTCGACCGGCCTTTCTCCTTCGACCTCCTGACCGCGATGGGGGCCGCCCTCGTGCCCACGCTCTTCGCCTACGGTGGCTGGCAGACCTCGAGTTTCGTGTCCGGGGAGCTGCGCCGGCCGGAGCGGGATCTCCCCCGCGGCCTGCTCCTGGGGGTGGCGGGGGTGGTGGGGCTCTATCTGGCCGTCAATCTGATCTGCCTCCGAGCCCTGGGCCCCGAAGGCCTGGCCGCCACCCGTACTCCCGCTTCAGCGGTCATGCGTCAAGCCCTGGGCGAGCGGGGGGCGGCCTTCATTGGAGTGGGGATAGCGGTCTCCACCCTCGGTTTCTTGAGCCAGGGAATTTTGACCGCTCCCCGCGTCTACTACGCCATGGCGCGGGACGGGCTCTTCTTTCGGAGCGTCGGCTGGCTGCATCCCCGGACCCGCGTGCCGGTAGTGGCGATTGCGCTTCAGGGCGTGCTCGCCATGGTGATCGCCCTTTCCGGCCGCTACGAGCAGATCCTGAACTACGTGGTCTCGGTGGACTTCATCGCTTTTGGCCTGACCGGGGCCGCCCTTTTCGTCTTCCGGCGCCGGGGCGAGGTGGGCGCTTTCCGCACGCCCGGTCATCCCTGGACCACCGGGTTCTTCGTGGCCGCATCCTGGCTGGTGGTGCTCAACACCGTCTACCGCTACCCTACAAACGCGCTGATCGGCCTAAGCCTCCTGCTGGCCGGGATCCCGGCCTACCTGTTCTGGCGGGGGCGGGGAGCCCCAGCATGACCCGGGTCCTTTCCTCCGAGTACATGGAGTGGGCCAAGACCCAGTCGGGGGCCCGCTTCAACCTGGCCTCTAGCGGAGTGGAGGCCTTTCCGCTGGCCGAGCTGCCCGTACGCCTGGAAGACCTGGAGTTGACGGGCCCCAGCTTCTACGGCTATCCGCCCCTCCAGGAGCGCTTGGCGCAGAGGGCGGGGACCACCCCCGAGCACCTCGTGGCCGCGACCGGGACATCCATGGCCAACCTCCTGGTATTGGCCAGCGCCGCCGAACCGGGCGACGAGGTCCTGATCGAGCAGCCTACTTATGAGCTCCTGGTGGATGCCGCGCGCTACCTGGGACTCGTGGTCCGGCGGTTCCCCCGGCGGAGCGAGGAGGGGTTCCGCCTGGAGCCTGGCGAGGTGGCGGCCGCCATCTCCCCGAGGACCCGGATCGTCGTCCTCACCAACCTCCACAACCCCTCGAACGCCTTCGCCAGCGAGGAGACGCTCCAGGCGGTGGGGGACATTGCGCGCAGCGTGGGGGCCCGGGTGCTCGTGGACGAGGTCTACCGGGAGGCCTTGGCTGTACTCGGCCGCCCCACGCGCTCGGCCTTCCACCTCGGCCCCCCGTTCGTTGCCACCTCCAGCCTGACCAAGGCCTATGGCCTCGGGGGGTTGCGGTGCGGCTGGGCCCTGGCTGATCCGGACTTGGTTCGCCGCCTGTGGCGGCTCAACGACCTCTTCGGCGTGGTCCCCGCCCATCCCGCGGAGCGGCTGAGCGTGGTGGCCCTTGAGCACCTGGACCGGGTAGCGGCCCGGGCCCGGAGCCTCCTCGAGACCAACCGCAGCGCTGTCAACCGGTTCCTGGCTTCCCGGCCAGACCTAGCCGCGCGTCCCGTAGACGCGGGCATGATCACCTTCCCCCGGTTGCTGAAGGGCGACGTGGACGGCCTCTGCGCACGGCTCCGCGACCGCTATGACACCACGGTGGCCCCCGGGCGTTTCTTCGGCCTAGGCGACCATTTCCGCCTGGCCCTCGGCTGCCCCCCCGCGACCTTGGCCGCGGGCCTCGAGCGCTTGGGCCGGGCCCTGGACGAGGCACCCTGAGCCTCGGGGAGGAAGCGTTCGGGCTTGAGTGCCAGCTGGGGGTGGGCACCGTCGGGGGGCCACCCTGTTATAGACTTCAAAAGGGAGCCTTTTCTTGGGAGAGTCGATGTCTGAGTTCATTAGGGCCCTCGCCGCCTCCGACCTCGCCCCCGGCACGGGGGTGGAGGTCAGTCTGGGGGGAAGGGCGGTGGCCCTTTTCAACGTGGGAGGTACCTTCCACGCCATCGGTAACACGTGCCTGCATCGGGGCGGACCGCTCGGCCAGGGTTTCGTCGAGGGGCCGCGCGTGACGTGCCCCTGGCACGGCTGGTGCTTTGACGTGACAACCGGGGAGAATGTGATGAATCCCGAACTCAAGGTGGTCCATTACGAGGTCAAGATGGAAGACGGGCAGGTCCTGGTGAACCTGGAGCCGGCTCGATGAGCCGGGGCTGGCTCGCCCTCATCCTCCTCGTTCCCGCCCTGGTCGTCGCCCAGGCCCC
>DATMQU010000750.1:0-5000 GCA_035566715.1 Vicinamibacteria bacterium | reverse complement strand
GTCCACGAGCAGGCCGCCGACGTCGAAGAGGGCGACCGAACGCTGCAGCTCCCCGCCCGTGACCCCCGCCCTCTGGAGCGCGCTCTTGATGAGGCGGGCGATGCCCACCCCCGCCGCCCCCGCGCCCACGATGAGCACCCGCTCCTGGGCGAAGGGCCGGCCTGCGGCCCGGGCCCCCGCCTTAAGCGCCGCCACCGCCACCGCCGCCGTGCCCTGGATGTCGTCGTTGAAGGACGGCAGCTCCCGGCGGTAGCGCTCGAGGAGCTTGAACGCGTTCGCCTGCTTGAAGTCCTCCCACTGCAGGAGGGCGCGGGGGAAGCGCGACTTGACCGCGCGCACGAACTCGTCCACCACCTCCTCATAGTCCGGGCCGCGAAGCCGGGGATGGCGCCGGCCGATGTAGAGGTCGTCCCCCAGGAGGGCGGGGTTGTCGGTGCCGACATCCAGGCTGACGGGCAGGGTCTGCCAGGGGGGGATTCCCGCGGCCGCGGTGTAGAGGGAGAGCTTCCCCACGGGGATGCCCATGCCGCCCGCCCCCTGGTCGCCCAGGCCCAGGATGCGCTCGTTGTCGGTGACCACGACGAGGCGCACGTCCTCGAAGGGCGCGTTCGCCAGGGCCTCCCCCACCCGTCCCCGGTGGGCGGGCGTGATCCAGAGGCCGCGGGGCCGGCGGAAGATGCGGCTGTACTGCTGGCAGGCGAGGCCCACGGTGGGGGTGTAGACCACGGGCAGGAACTCCTCGAGGTGGTCTTGGAGCACGCGGAAAAAGAGGTGCTCGTTGCGATCGTGGAGCGCGGCCAGGCCGATGTAGCGCTCGAGCGGGCTCGGCTTGGCCACGATGTTGCCGTAGGCCCGGCGGGCCTGCTGCTCCATGGTGCTCACGACGTCGGGGAGCAGGCCCTCGAGGCCGAACGCGGCGCGCTCCTCGCGGGTGAAGGCGGTGGATTTGTTGTACAGGGGGTGGTTCAGGAGCGCGGCCCCGCGGTAGGGGACCAGCACGCGGTCCTTCCCGTCGGGGCCGGTCCGCCGGCGCAGGGACTCCATCGGAGGGGCTAGCTTATACCGGGAGGGGGCGGCGTGGCCGAGACCGACACCGCCTCCGGGGCTTCGCGTGACCCGCAGAAAGGAAGTGCGCCAGTAATGATAAGCTCCACCACGTGATCCCGCGGTATTCGCGGCCCGAGATGGCGCACCTCTGGTCCGACGAGAGCCGCTTCGGAGCCTGGCTCCGGGTCGAGCTCGCGGCCACGGATGTCCTGGCCGAGCGCGGGGTGGTACCGAAGGAGGCCCTCCTCGCCATCCGGGAGAAGGCGCGCTTCGACCCCGCGCGCATCGAAGCCCTCGAGAAGGAAGTCCAGCACGACGTGATCGCCTTCGTCTCCAACGTGGCGGAGAACGTGGGCCCCGAGGGGCGCTGGCTCCACTACGGCCTCACCTCCTCCGACGTGGTGGACACGGCTCTCGGCCTCCTCATGCGGGACGCCTGCGACCTAATCCGCGAGGACCTCGACGCCCTCCTGGCCGCGGTGAGGGAGCGCGCGCAGCAGCACCGGCACACCCCCATGATCGGGCGCACGCACGGCGTCCACGCCGAGCCCATGACCTTCGGCCTGAAGCTCGCCCTCTGGTACGCGGAGCTCGTCCGCCACCGCCGCCGGCTCGCCCGGGCCCGCCGCACGATCGCGGTGGGCAAGCTCTCCGGCCCCGTAGGCACGTTCTCGCACCTGCCCCCGGAGGTGGAGGAAGCGGTCTGCTCCCGCCTCGGCCTGGAGCCGGCGCCGGTCTCGTCGCAGATCCTGCAGCGGGACCGCCACGCGGAGGTGATGACCGCCCTGGCCCTCCTCGCGGCCAGCCTGGAGAAGTTCGCGACCGAGGTGCGCGCGCTGCAGAAGACGGAGGTGCGGGAGGTGGAGGAGCCCTTCGGGGCCGCGCAAAAAGGCTCCTCCTCCATGCCCCACAAGCGCAACCCGGTGGGCTCCGAGCAGGTGGCGGGCCTGGCCCGGCTGGTGCGCACCAACGCCCTGGCCGCGATGGAGAACATCGCGCTCTGGCACGAGCGGGACATCAGCCACTCCTCGGTGGAGCGGGTCATCATCCCGGATAGCTTCCTGGCCCTCGACCACATGCTGCGGCGGTTCACGGGGATCGTGCGGGGCCTCGTCGTCCACGCCGACCGCATGCTGCGGAACCTGGAGTCCACCCGCGGTCTCGTCTACTCGGGCCGGCTCCTCCTGGAGCTGACCGCGCGGGGCATGCGGCGGGAGGAGGCCTACCGCATCGTGCAGGCCCACGCCATGGAGGCCTGGAAGACGGAGGGGGACTTCCGGGCGCGCGTCTCGGAAGACCCGGAGGTGCGGGCCGTCCTCAAGGACCAAGAGATCGCGGAGGTTTTCCGCGCCGAGGGCTACCTGCAGCACGTGGACGCGGTGTTCGCGCGGGTCTTCGGAGGCGCGGCCGAGGAGCCGTGGCCGGGGACGAGCGAATGAGCCTGGCCGCATCGGGGGGAGCGCTCGAGGGGATGCTGGTGAGCGCGGGGATCCTCCTCGCCTCCTACCTGGGGGCCCGCTTCTTGTCTTTCCTCCTCGGCCGCATGCTGTCCCGGGCGGCCCGGCGGACGGCCCGGCCCCTCGACGAGAGGGCGATCCAGGGCCTGAAGCGCCCCCTGACCTACGCCCTCTTCCTGGTCGGCGCCTATGCCGCCGTCCATCGGATGCCCGCCCCCGGGATTTGGATCGACCGCCTGGACCAGGCGCTCTACGCCCTGGCCGTGGCCCTGGTGAGCCTGGCCCTGATACGCGCCTACGGCGTCCTCCTCGCCTGGTACGAGGCGGAGTCCCGGCGGGGGGAGGTCCTGGCCACCGAGTTCGGCCCCCTCCTGTCCAAGCTGGGTGGCCTCGTCATCCTGGTCCTGGGCCTGACCGCGGTCCTCAACCACTTCGGGGTGAACGTCCAGTCCCTGGTGGTGTCGCTGGGGGTGGGCTCGCTGGCCCTGGGCCTGGCCGCCCAGGACACCCTCGCCAACATGTTCGCGGGCTTCACCCTCATGCTGGACCGGCCCTTCAAGATCGGAGACCGCATCCAGCTCGCCACCGGCGAGGTGGGCGACGTGGAAGCCATCGGCATGCGGGCCACCCAGATCCGCACCCCGGACGACACCTTCCTGATCGTGCCCAACAGCGCGCTCACCAAGGACCGGCTGGTCAACCTGAGCCGGCCCTCCCGCTCCATCGCCACCCGCCTGGAGGTGGGCGTGGCCTGGGGAACCGACCTCGCCCAGGCGAAGGGCCTCCTCCGCGAGGCCGCCCTTTCATCGGAGTACGTGGACCGGGAGCGGGCCCCCCAGGTGCTGGTGTCGCGCTTCGCGGACTTCTCCGTGATCTTCCAGCTGGTCTTCTGGGCCCGGGACTATACCCAGCAGGGGCTCGCCCGCAGCCAGGTCCACGAGGAGGCTTACCGCCTCCTGAGGGGGACGGGGATCGAGATCCCCGTCCCCGTCCGCCGCATCGTCTCGGAGACGGCCCGTTAGGAGGTCAGCGCGATGATCAAGGCTCGTGTCTACGTGACGCTCAAGAAATCGGTCTTCGACCCCCAGGGCAAGACCATCCACGACGCCCTCCAGTCGCTGGGCTACCGCGGGGTGGCCGATGTCCGCCAAGGAAAGTTCTTCGAGGTGGCCTTCGAAGGCCTGGGCGGGGAAGAGGCGCGGGCGGCGGCGGAGGAGATCGCGCGCCGCGTTCTCTCCAACCCCGTGATCGAGGGCTACCGCGTGGAGGTGGAGGCATGACCGTAGGGGTGGTGGTGTTTCCCGGCTCGAACAGCGACCACGACGCGTACCACGTCCTGAAGCACGTCTGCGGCCAGGAGGCCCGTTTCGTCTGGCACAAGGACACCGATCTCTCCGGCCTCGATGCCGTGGTCCTCCCGGGCGGCTTCGCCTACGGCGACTACCTCCGCACGGGGGCCATCGCCCGCTTCAGCCCCGTGATGCGGGCGGTGGGGGAGTTCGCGGAGAAGGGCGGGCCCGTGCTCGGCATCTGCAACGGCTTCCAAGTCCTCCAGGAGGCGGGGCTGCTCCCGGGGGCGATGCTGCGCAACCGGGGCCTCAAGTTCCTCTCCCAGCCCGTGCACATCCGCGTGGAGAGGAGCGACACCCCCGCCACCGCCGGCCTCCACGAGGGCACCGTGCTCACCATGCCCATCGCCCACGGGGAGGGAAACTTCTACCTGCCCGACGAGGAGCTGGACCGCCTGGAGGGGGAGGGACGCGTGGTCTTCCGGTACACGACCAAGGAAGGCCATCTGGAGGACGCCGCCAACGTGAACGGCAGCTCCCGCGCTATCGCCGGCGTCTGCAACCCGGCCCGCAACGTGGTGGGCCTCATGCCCCACCCGGAGCGGGCCTCGGAGGCGGAGATCGGCTCCGCGGACGGCCGCCAAATCTTCGAGGCGCTGGTGCGGGTCCTGCAGGCGGTCTAGTCGGCCGCCGTCGTCAGATCAGCAGCATCCCGTCGCTGCGCCGCCGGTCCAGGAGCCGGCGACGATCCTCGGGCTCATCCGAGGGGGCATGGGAGCGGCGGCGATTCCCCACCCGCCGCTCCACGACGACCGGGATCTCGGGTGTGCCCCGGAGCAGAGCCTCCATGAGGGGCAGCGTTTCCGCCCATTTCTCGGGGATGACGAGGGTGGGCATCTCCTCCAGCTGCTGGCGGGCCACGCAGGCGGGACAGATGCCGTGGCTGATCGAGAGAGGGTCCTTGGAATCAGCGATTCCGAGATACTTCTGGCACCAGGCGCAGACTTTCACCATTCCAAGACCCTGAGGGAGGGGCTCTTCGTTCCGTCGTCGCCAATTGGGATCCTAGCACGGCTTTTGGGCGGGGTTGGCGGTTTTTTTTGGAGCCGTCGACACTTCGGCCGGGGGGAGGGACAACCCGCCCCGGGAAGCGGCCGACTCAGGCGGCGCGGGGGGCAGCCGTCGAGGGGGGGGCGAAGACGCGCCG
>DATMQU010000749.1:0-3468 GCA_035566715.1 Vicinamibacteria bacterium | reverse complement strand
GGGGCTCTACCAGCTCGGGAGAGTACTCCTCTTGTGGGTAGAAGAAGGTGTAGCTGGGTGGATGGTCCGCCGAGTCCCGGTGCCTCTGCGCGATCTCGGGCCACTGCCGTCGCCAGCGGACCACGCGTGCTCTGGCCACCGCTTGATCGGGACGTCCCCAGTACGGCTCGAAGTGGTCCGCGATCGTGACCCAGACGTCCGACGGCGAGCCCAGGCCTCGTCGCCTCCAGCGCGACACGAGGTAGCCCGGGAGCCACAGGTGAGCGTTGCGGGTCAGTCGCCGCAAAGCCTGGATCATGCGTCGCGTCCGCCGTGGGCGTCCCGTTGGAGCGTGCCGCCACTTGAGGCGAAGGGGGGCCTGCAACTCGGGGGACCCCTGGAAACGGCGCGACCTTATCACATCCACGGAGCTCGCCACCTCGGGCTCGGGTGGGTCAAGCACCGGGGACGCGGACCCAGGAGGATCCCTTCCCTGCGGTCATGGTAGTGTTTCGGCCCGAGTGTTCCTTGCGGAGAGGCTGCTGAAAGAGCCGCACGCGGGGGCCCCCCTGAAGGGTTTACCCAAGCGTTACGTCGTGATGTCCACGAGCAAGGGTGCGATCGACGCATTTCGCAGGGTCTCCGGGCAGACCCGCCACTGGGCGGACACCCCGGGTTGGACGGTGGTGGTGTTGGCCGTCGGGTTGGCGATCCGGCTGGCTGCGCTCACGTGGCTCGCTCCACAACCGCTGACCGATGACGCCGTGGACTATCACGCCTTGGCCTTGGCCTTGATCTCGGGCGAGGGCTTCGAGGCGGACTGGCCGCCTGGCCTACCGCTCTCTCTTGCCCCTTTCTATTGGATCCTGGGCGCGAAAATCTGGGTCGCACGCGCAGTCATGGTCGGCTGGTGGCTGGCCTTTTGCGCGCTCCTTTTTCTCCTGACTCGCGCCGCCGGCGGGCGGCGAGCCGCGAACTTCTCCTTGGCGCTATTCGCTGCCTATCCTGTCTTCGTTCTCTTCTCCGTGGCCCCGCTCACCCCGCTGCCGATGGCGGCGAGCCTCCTGGCCGTGTTGTGGTCGGCGCTCGCGTGCACTCGGGCAGCGCCTGGTCGGCCCACGGCGATGGCCGGCCTGCTCCTAGGCGCGGCGCTTGGTTACGCGGTGCTCATCCGCCCCTCGAGCGTAACCGTCATGTTCGGAGTGCCGGCGATCATCTACCTGCGCCGCCGGCGCCTGGCGGCCAGCGCCTTAGCGGTCGCTCTGGCCCTGGCGATCGTCGGTGCTTGGGTCGGTTACGCTCACAAGGTCACCGGGCGGCTCGTGCTGGTGAGTGATGCCAACGCACGGAACCTCTACTATGGAAACAGCCCCTGGACCCCGCTCTACCGGACGTGGTGGTTCGGTTCCCACAAGTTCCCCGAGGGCGGCGTTCCAGAAGCCTTCGCCCGGGAGCTCGAGCGCATCAACCAACTGCCCCCGAAGGAGCGGGACGCGACGTTCGTTTCCGGCGTCCTCGCACAAATACGCGCCCGGCCCGACCTTTTCATCCTGCGGTCGCTGGCCCGGGTCCGTACTTTTTTCGCCTTCGATAGCAATACCGCCTCCTTTCTGCGTCGGCAGACGCGTGCGCGTACGCCGACGATCCTGGCCGTCCTCGTTTGCGACGCCGTCCATTTCGGGGCGATTGTCATGCTCGCCATCGCGCTCCTCCTCTCCCGATGGCGAGGCGAACATGGACTGCTCGGCTCACACGGCGACCTCGTCGTCCTCGCTCTGGGCATCAGCCTGCTCTACGCGTTGCCATACTGGCTGTCGTTTGCCCACCCGAACTACCACGTACCCGTGGTTGCCGTGCTCGGCGTCCTAGCCGGTCTGAGCTTGAGTCGCACGGACCGCCCGAACCGCTTGCCGTTGATCGTGGTGGGATTGCTGCTTCTCCTGATACAGCTCGAATGGGCGCTCGACATGAGCGGGAGACTCTAGAGTCTCCTCTCGGGACCCGTACGAGCAGCCAAGGACAACGCGGACAGACCCCGGTCCAGGCAGAGAGACTAACCGGAGACGCTGTCGAGCAGCTCGGCGAGTTCCCCTGCCTGATGGGGCCGCGAGAAGAGCGTGAGATCGCCCTGGGCCGTCGGCGAAGCGCCCCCCGGTCGGTATCGCCCAAGCTCCCCCGCCAGCCACCCGACGATCCCTTGCACGTCACCAGGTTCGAAGCAGTGAGCCTGCGGGTGATCTGCCAGCAGATCCCAGACCTCGCCGCGCGGCGCCACGGCCAGGATTGAGCGTCGGGCCGCTAGGTACTCGAACAGCTTGGCGGAGACTACCCGCTCGCTACCGGGAAGGTCTGCCTGAAGCAGGCAGTTGCAAGATGCCGTTCTAAGCATCATGAGCGCTTGCGAATGGTCGAGGTAGGGATGCAGGGTCAGCTTGAGGCCTTTACCCCCCAGCCGCGCGAGCAGCGCCTCCTCTGACCTCACTCGCCGGCCGGCAAAGACCAACTCCAGGCGCGCCGCGAGCTCCGGGAACCGCGAACTGAGTTCGAGAGCCGCCTGAACCAGGGGCTGACAGGTGGTGAGCTTCCACAATGTGCCGGCGTAGACAAGCCGGTAAGAGGATGTCCTGGGCTCGGGATCGGTGGGCTCCACGAAATCGTCGGGATCAAAGCCGTTGTAGATGTGGACGACGCGGGCGGCGCTACTGGCCTCCCGGCACACCCTCTCCAGAGCGGCCGCGCTGCCGCGAGTCGTTGCGATCACGGCACGAGCAGCCCGGACGGTCGCCTTCTGAATCCGGTTGTTTAGGCCGGCCAGGACGCTTCCCTGCTGCCTGTTCTCTTCATATCGGGTGTTCAGAGCCCACTCATCCCGGTAGTCCAGCACCAGGGGAAGCCTCGCCCGGCGGGCCAGGGCGACACCCGCCAGGAAGCTCGAAAATGGCGGCGCCGTAGCCATGACGGCCGCGTGCCGTGTCTCGGCCAGCAGTCGCCGACCCACACGGATGGCCTGTGGCACCCAGAGAATCTGAGGATCGGGCTGTAGCGCCGCCTTCGCCACTCCCCGAGCCAGCGCCTTCAGCCGGTCGACTACTTGCCGTCCCGCACCAGCGGCCTCCGCGCCCGGCAGAATCGCCGCCTTTACCCCGTAACCTGGCTCCCAGGTAATGGCGCGCTCGACCACCGTGTCGGAAGGGACATCCCGGGCCAGGCTCGAATCAAAGACCGGAACGGACGGGTTTGCGACGGTCAGGACGGAGGGTAACCAACCGTGCTGGGGCAGATACTTTACGAACTTGGTGATGCGCTGGACCCCGGCGCCCCCGGCGGGAGGAAACGCGTATGCGATCAGGAGCACGCGCCTTGGGGCCATGGTAGGAGAGCGGGGCGCTCGCTCTAGTCGATCCAGTCCGCTACCCGACCAAACGACAGGCCGCGGGCTCGCGTCTGGGCGGCCAGCTCCGGGAGGATCTCGGCCGCGCGCGCATGGGT
>DATMQU010000748.1:0-17462 GCA_035566715.1 Vicinamibacteria bacterium | reverse complement strand
TGCCATCACCAACCCGGGGCGTTACCTGGTGCTCGTGCCGCCCATCAACGGAGCGACGGCCTTCTCGGGAACACCGTACTTCACGGCAAACCCGGGCGACGGGTTCAAGGCCTGGGACATGCAGTTGACGGTAGACTTCATGCCGAATCAGTTCGTCACCTTTCGGCTGGAAGGAACTCATCGGGCGGCAAACGTCCCCTACTTTTCGGGGCCGGGAGGGGTGACGCCTCCGGGAGGCAACACGGGGCCAGCGGGCTCAATGGTTCCGGGTTTCACTCCCGATCTTCGCAAGTCGGAGAACCGGGTCACATTTGCTCTCCTCGTAAAGCTCTGATTCCGAGCCCTGGGCTGCTCAAGGGTCTCGGACGAGGTTCCCATGCTCGATTTCGTGCTTCTTCTGACCACTCTCGCCTTCTTCGCCCTGTCCTGGCTGTACGTCCGGGGCTGCGACCGACTCTGAGGAGACCCCATGAGCCTTGAGCTTTTGCTGGGCCTCGCCATTGCCCTGCTGGTGCTCGTTTACCTCGTTTACGCCCTCTTGCGCCCGGAGCGCTTCTGAGTGATGCCATGACCGCGAACGGATGGCTGCAAATCTTGCTTTTCTTCCTCGTGATCCTGGCTCTCACCAGGCCCATGGGGAACTTCATGTTCCGCGTTCTGGAGGGGGACGGACACTGGCTTAAGCGCATCCTCGGGCCCCTGGAGCGGGCCGTCTACCGGCTCTGTGGTATCGATCCCCGACGGGAACAGGGCTGGCGGGAGTACACCCTCGGCGTGCTGGCCTTCAGTGTCTTCGGGCTGCTCGTCACGTACGCCCTGCAAAGGCTTCAGCACCTGCTCCCCCTGAACCCGCAGAAGTTCCCCGCCGTCGAGCCGGGCCTGGCCTTCAACACCGCGGCCAGCTTCACCACCAACACGAACTGGCAGAACTACACGGGCGAGGCCACCATGAGCTACCTCACCCAGATGGCCGGACTCGCCTGGCACAACTTCACCTCCGCGGCGGTCGGGATTGCGGTCGCCCTCGCCTTGGCCCGCGGGATCACGAGGCGATCGGACGGAAAGGCGCCGGGGACGATCGGGAACTGCTGGGCGGACGTGGTCCGCTCGACCGTGTATGTCCTACTCCCCTTGAGCGTCGTTTTTGGTCTGGCGCTCGCCTCCCAGGGCGTAATCCAGAACCTCGCCCCTTACAGAGAAGTGGCGACGCTCGAGGGCGGTAAGCAGGTTCTCGCCATGGGCCCGGTGGCGTCGCAGGAGGCGATCAAGCAGCTGGGAACGAACGGGGGGGGCTTCTTCAACGCCAACAGCGCCCACCCCTTCGAGAACCCCTCCCCCCTCACCAACTTCCTGGAAATGGTCCTGATCTTCATGATCCCGGCCGGGCTCACCTACACCTTCGGTCGAATGGCCAACGACCGCCGGCAGGGCTGGGCACTCTTTACCGCCATGGCTCTCTTGTTCTTCGTTGGGGTCACGGTCGCGTATTGGGCGGAGTCCAAGGGCAACCCGGCGCTGGCGGGGTTCGCCGTGAACCAGGCCGCGGGCAACATGGAGGGGAAGGAGGTCCGCTTCGGGGCCACCGACTCGGCCCTGTTCGCGACCGTCACCACGGACGCCTCGTGCGGGGCGGTGAACGCCATGCACGACAGCTTCACACCCCTGGGGGGTCTCGTTCCCCTCTTCAACATCCAGCTCGGGGAGGTGGTCTTCGGCGGGGTGGGAGCGGGGCTCTACGGGATCCTGGTCATGGCCATCCTTTCCGTCTTCATCGCGGGTCTGATGGTGGGGCGGACGCCCGAGTACCTGGGCAAGAAGATCGAGACTCGAGAAGTCAAGCTCGCGATGCTCTACGCGCTGGTGTTCCCGCTCATCATCCTCAGCTTGAGCGGCTGGGCTGCCGTCGCGCCCTACGGGACCTCCGCTCTCGGCAACGCGGGACCGCACGGGCTCAGCGAGATCCTCTACGCCTTCACGAGCGTGGCCGGAAACAACGGGTCCGCCTTCGCGGGCCTGAACGGCAATACCCTCTTTTATAACGTTGTGCTGGGGCTGGGCATGCTGGCGGGACGCTTCTGGATGATGATCCCGGCCCTCGGCCTCGCGGGCGCGCTCGCGGGAAAGAAGGTCAGCCCCCCGGGGCCGGGCACGTTCCCCACCAACGGGCCCTTGTTCGTGGTCCTTCTGGTGGGGGTGGTGGTGATCGTGGGCGCCTTGACCTTCTTCCCGGCCCTCTGTCTGAGCCCGGTGGTCGAACACTTCCTGGCCGCGAACGGAAAGGTGTACTGATGGCTGCCTCGAACGTGCGCGCGGTATCGGCCTTCGAGCCCACCCTGCTCAAGCGGGCAATCCTCGAGAGCGTGCTGAAACTCTCCCCCCGGCAGGTGGCCAAGAACCCCGTGATGTTCGTGGTGGAGGTGGGGAGCGTGCTCTCGACGCTCGTCTGGGTGCGCGACCTCGTCGCCCCGGCGGCGGGCGCCCCTCCCGCGTGGTTCACGGGAAACGTCGCCCTCTGGCTCTGGTTCACGGTCATCTTCGCGAACTTCGCGGAGGCGGTGGCGGAAGGACGGGGCAAGGCGCAGGCCGCCGCCCTCAAGGGCCTGCGCCGCGACACCATCGCCCGCCTTCTCCGGAACAACAAGGAGGAGCGCATCCCCGCCTCCAATCTGCGCAAGGACGACGTGGTGGTGGTGGAGGCGGGGGAGCTCGTACCCGGTGACGGCGACGTCATCGAGGGCGTCGCCTTCGTGGACGAGTCCGCGATTACGGGAGAGTCGGCCCCCGTGATCCGCGAAAGCGGCGGCGACCGCTCGGCGGTGACGGGTGGCACGCGCGTCATCTCGGATCGGATCGTGGTGCGTATCGCCGTGAACCCGGGGGAGTCTTTCCTGGACCGGATGGTGCAGCTGGTGGAGGGGGCGAAGCGCCAGAAGACTCCGAACGAGATCGCGCTCCACGTGCTGCTCGTGGGTTTGACCATCATCTTCCTCATCGCCTGCGTAACCCTCGTTCCCTTTGCCGTCTATTCGGGGGTCGGCATTTCCGTACCCGTGGTGGTGGCCCTCCTTGTCTGCCTCATCCCCACCACCATCGGCGGCCTGCTCTCCGCCATCGGGATCGCGGGCATGGACCGTCTCGTCCGCAGCAACGTGATTCCCCTGAGCGGCCGGGCGGCGGAGGCCGCGGGCGACGTCGATACCATCCTCTTGGACAAGACGGGCACCATCACCCTCGGTAACCGCATGGCCACCGAGTTCCTCCCCGTTGGGGGCTGTAACCCCGGGGAGCTGGCGGAGGCGACCCAGCTCGCCAGCCTTGCCGACGAGACGCCGGAGGGGCGCTCCATCGTCGTTCTCGCCAAGGAGAAGTACGGGCTGCGGGCGCGGGAGATCCATGAGTTGCAGGCCACTTTCATACCCTTCTCCGCGATGACGCGGATGAGCGGAGTGGACCTGGACGGCCGCCAGATCCGTAAAGGGGCTCCCGAGTCCATCTTGACCCACGTGCGGTCCCTCGGCGGGAGCGTCCCCGCGGAGACGGACGGCATGGTCCGGCGGATCGCGGAGTCGGGGGGGACCCCGCTCCTCGTCTCCGAGGGCCCCCGCCTGCTGGGCGTCATCCACCTCAAGGACAAGGTGAAGGGAGGGCTGCGCGAACGGTTCGAACGCTTCCGGGCCATGGGCATACGCACGGTGATGATTACCGGCGACAACCCCTTGACGGCGGCCGCCATCGCTGCCGAAGCGGGGGTCGACGATTTTCTGGCCGAGGCCACGCCCGTCCAGAAGCTGGAGTTGATCCGGGCCGAACAGGCCAAGGGCAAGCTGGTCGCGATGACGGGGGACGGAACCAACGACGCGCCCGCACTCGCCCAGGCCGACGTCGCGGTGTCCATGAACACGGGCACCCAGGCGGCCAAGGAAGCCGGGAACATGATCGATCTCGACTCGAACCCCACGAAACTCCTGGAGATCGTGGAGGTGGGGAAGCAGCTGCTGATGACGCGGGGGTGCCTCACCACCTTCTCCATCGCCAACGACGTGGCCAAGTATTTCGCCATCCTCCCCGCTCTGTTCATGGGGGTGTTCCCGCAGATCGCTCCCCTCAACATCATGCACTTGGCCTCTCCGCAGAGCGCGATCCTGTCCGCGGTCATCTTCAACGCGATCATCATCGTGCTCCTGATACCGCTGGCCCTAAAGGGCGTGCGGTACCGCCCCCTGGGGGCGGCCGCGGTCCTCAAGCGTTCGCTGCTCATCTACGGAGTGGGCGGTGTGATAGCGCCCTTCCTGGGCATCAAGCTCATCGATCTTCTCCTCGAATTCGTCCGTCTGGTCTAGGAGGCAGCCCATGCTCAAGACGCTGGACATCGCATTCCGGCTGACCATCGTCACCCTGGTCCTCACGGGCCTGGCCTATCCCCTGGCCATGACCGCCCTGGCCCAGACCCTCTTCCCGGCCCGCGCCAATGGGAGCCTGGTCGCCGGGCCCGGGGAGCGGATCGTGGGCTCGGAATTGATCGCACAGGCCTTCGCGGGCCCGGCCTATTTCCATCCCCGACCCTCCGCGGCCGGGGATGGATACGACGCCACCAACTCCGGTGCCTCCAACCTGGGCCCCACCTCGGCCAAGCTCCGTGATCGCGTTGCGGCCGAGCTGGCCCGCCTGAGCAAGGAGAATCCTGGCGCCCACGACCCCGTGCCCGCGGACCTCGCGACCACGTCGGCCAGCGGCCTCGATCCGCACCTCTCGCCCGGCGCCGCCCTCTGGCAGGTGCCACGAGTAGCCCAGGCCCGGGGCGTCGACGAGGAACGCGTGAAGGCCTTGGTCGGGGCCCACACCGAGGGCCGCGACCTCGGTTTCCTGGGCGAAGACCGGGTGAACGTGCTCTTGCTGAACCTCGCCCTCGACCAGGAGCTCGGACGCCCCGCGCCCGGCGCGAAGGCCGCCCCCTGACCCCGGGGCCCTAGACCGGACTCAGCAAAGAGGATAGCTTCCCCACGACGGTGCGTAATGTGCGCCTACCTCCAAAGGGCGCCCAAGGAAGGCTTGGTTCCGATCGTGTCCGCTGAGCGTCCCAACCCGGAGGAGCTCCTGCGCAGCGTGGCCGAGGAGGAGCGCCGCGCGCGGCGGGGAAAGCTCACGGTCTTCTTCGGCGCGGCCCCGGGGGTCGGCAAGACCTACGCCATGCTGGAGGCGGCCCAGGGCGAGCGCCGTGAGGGCCGGGACGTGGTGGTGGGGGTGGCGGAGCCCCACGGCCGACAGGAGACGGCGGCTCTGCTCGAAGGCCTGGAGGTGCTGCCGCGGCGCCGGGTGCCCTACCGATCCATCATCATCGAGGAGTTCGACCTGGACGGGGCCCTCGCCCGGCGGCCCGGCCTGCTCCTTGTCGACGAGCTCGCCCATACCAACGCCGAGGACTCCCGGCATGTGAAGCGCTGGCAGGACGTGGAGGAGCTGCTGCAAGCGGGCATCGACGTCTACACGACCCTGAACGTTCAGCACGTCGAGAGCCTCACGGACGTGGTGGCCCAGATCACCGGCGTGACCATCCGCGAGACGGTGCCGGATTCGATCCTGGAGACGGCGGCGGAGATTCGCCTTGTCGACCTCACGCCGGACGAGCTCCTGGAGCGGCTGCGCGAGGGCAAGGTCTACGTGCCGGAGCAGGCGCACCGCGCCATCGAGAGCTTCTTCCGGAAGGGGAACTTGATCGCCCTGCGCGAGATCGCGCTCCGTCGCACCGCGGAGCGGGTAGACGCGGAGATGCGGCAGTACCGGCGCGCCAAGGGGATCGAGACCACCTGGGCGGCTTCGGAGCGGATTCTGGTGTGCGTGAGCTGGAGCCCGCACTCCGCACGGGTGCTCCGCGACGCTTGCCGCATGGCGCGCGGGCTTCATGCGCCCTGGCTCGCGGTCTACGTCGAGACCCCGGCTTCGATCCGGCTGTCCAAGGAGGACCGCACTTACCTCTCGCAAAACCTCAGCCTCGCCGCCCAGCTGGGAGCGGACGTGGAGACCCTCAGCGATGAGAGGGCGGCGGAGGCGATCGTGCGCCTGGCCCGGGAGCGGAACGCGACCAAGATCGTGGTGGGCAAGCCCCGAAACCGCGGATGGCGCGAGCGGTTGTTCGGGAGCTTTGTGGACGATCTCGTCCGCCACACGGGCGACATCGACATCTACGTGACGGCAGGGGGTCCGGAAACGGCGCAGTGGGTCCCGGACCGCCGGCGGGACCCGGAGCCGGGGCGGGCCGGCTATGCGGCCGCGGCCGCGCTCGTGGCCCTCGCCACCGGCCTCGGCTGGGTGGCGTTCGGCCCGGACTACCTCACCGACATCGTCATGGTCTATTTGCTGAGCGTGGTGATCGCCTCCCTGCGCCTGGGCTACGGCCCATCCCTTTTCTCCGCCGTCCTCAGCGTCCTGGCCTTCGACTTCTTCTTCATCCCCCCCTATTTTTCCTTCAGCGTCACCGACCTCCGGCACGTGGTCACCTTCGTGGTCATGCTCCTGGTGGCGGTCGTGATCAGCGATCTCGCCCGCCGGGTCCGCAACCAGGCGCAGGCGGCGCGGGAGCGGGAGAGGCACACCGCGGCTCTTTATGACATGAGCCGGGAGCTGGCCCGCAGCATGGAGAACCAGGGCCTGATCGAAGGGGCGGCGCGGCACATCGCCCGCCTCTTCGACAGCGCGGTGGCCATCTGGGCGCCGGACGAGGCGGGTGGGCTCAAGGTCCTCTTCCGGACGGACGCGAACATGGACCTCGAGGCGAAGGAGGGGGGCGTCGCCCAGTGGGTGTGGGGCAACGGGCGCGAGGCAGGGCTCTCCACGAGCACGCTCCCGGGCGCGCTGGGACTCCACCTTCCCCTCGTGACCTCGCGGGGAAAGCTGGGGGTTCTCAGCATTGTCCCCAAGGACCGCACCCGCCTGGAGGATTCGGGGGAGCGACGGCTGCTGGACGCCTTCGCGGCCCAGACCGCCGTGGCCTTGGAGCGGGTCCGCCTGGTCGAGGAAACACAGCGCGTGCGGTTGGAATCCGAACGGGAGCGGCTGCGAAGCGCGCTCTTGAGCTCGGTGTCCCACGACCTTCGCACCCCGCTCGCCGCCATTGAGGGAGCGGCTACGACCCTCTTGGACCGACAGGTGTCCTTCGACTCCAGCGTGCGGCACGACCTCCTGGAAACCATCCGTGAAGAGGCGGAGCGGCTCAACCGACGCGTTCGCAACCTCCTCGACATGACCCGTTTGCAGGCCGGGGCCGTCACATTGAACAAGGAGTGGCAGCCGCTCGAGGAGGCGGTGGGGGCCGCCCTCACCCAGATGGAGGAGAGGCTGCGGGGGCGCAGGGTCCGGACGGACTTGCCGGAGAACCTGCCCCTCGTACCCCTTGACACCGTGCTCGTCGAGCAGGTCCTCGTCAACCTCCTCGAGAACGCACTCAAGTACACCGGGGCCGAGGCCGAGATTGAGATCGGCGCCCGGGCGGGCGACGGGGAGATCCTCGTGGAGGTGGCCGATCAAGGGCCGGGGATCCCGCCCGGGGAGGAGGGGCGCATTTTTGAGCCTTTCCGCCGGGCGTCCAGCGAGAGGAGGCCGGGCGTTGGCCTCGGGCTCGCCATCTGTCGGGCCATCATCCAGGCCCACGGTGGACGGATCTGGGTCGAGAACCGTCCCCGCGGCGGGGCCTCGTTCAAGTTCACGCTCCCCCTGGACGGAACCCCACCCACCCTCGCGAAGGAGCCTCTCGACGGCGAGGGAGCTCGGGGGAGGACGGTTAACTCAGGGTGACCCCCACCCTGCCGAACCGTACGAACCCGCAGGCCGCACGTTGGGAGAGGGTCCCTCCACCGCCATGCGCGTCTTGAACGCTGTCTTCAGCGCCTAGAGAAGCGCAAGGCGCGTCGCCGTCGAGCTCACCCGGAGCGCGGCGGCCCGCTCTCGGGCGGCGGCATCGTATAGGATCGGGCCACCGAGATGACGCCGGAACGGCTGGGAGGCCCGGTGGATCCCGGGGTACGCGGGCCCTGGTTGTCGGACGACTCCTCTCGGAGACCTCTATGACCCCGCCATCGACGGAGCCTGAGCTCCCCGGGCCTGCCGCCCGCGACGGCCACCCCGCGCTCCCCCGCCGATTTGGCTTGCTCCAAGCCACGGCCCTCAACATGACGAACATGATCGGGGTGGGGCCCTTCATCACGATCCCCTTGCTCATGGGCGCCCTCGGCGGGCCGCAGGCGATGGTGGGCTGGCTGGTCGCCATCCTGATCGTGATTCCCGACGGCATGGTCTGGAGCGAGCTGGGGGCGGCGATGCCCGGGTCCGGCGGGAGCTACGTCTACCTGCGCGAAGGGTACGGCCCCGAGACATGGGGCCGCCTCGCCGCGTTCCTTTTCATCTGGCAGTTCATCCTGAGCGGCCCCCTGGAGATTGCCTCCGGATACATCGGGTTCTCGCAGTACCTCGGGTATCTGTGGCCGTCCCTGACTGACTTCGACTTCGCGCTGGTGGCGGCGGGGGTGGGAGTGCTGAACCTGGTGCTCCTCTATCGGCCCCTGGGATCGCTGGGCCCCCTCACCGTCGCTCTTTGGGGGGGGACGCTCCTGACCACCCTGGCCGTGATCGTCAGCGGCGCGCGGCATTTCGACCCGCGGCTCGCCTTCGACTTCCCCCCCGGGGCCTTCAACTTCTCGCTCGGGTTCCTGATCGGCCTGGGGGCGGCTTCGCGAGTCGGCATCTACGACTACCTTGGCTACTACGACATTTGCTACATCGGCGACGAAGTGAAGGATCCGGGGCGCGTGATCCCGCGCTCCGTCCTGCTCAGCATCGTGGGGGTCGCCCTCATCTACCTCGCGATCAACCTCTCCGTGATCGGCGTCGTCCCCTGGCGCGAGTTCGTCCCGGCGGGGGACCGGCCGGAGTCCAGGTTCGTGGTCTCTATTTTCATGGAGAAGATCTACGGCAAGACGGTCGCGTCGTTCTTCACGGCGGCAATCCTTTGGACGGCGTTCGGCTCCGTCTTCGCTCTCCTCCTCGGCTACTCCCGCATCCCATACGCAGCCGCCCACGACGGGTATTTCTTCCGGGTCTTCGGCCGGCTCCATCCGAGGAGACCGTTCCCTTACGTTTCCCTGCTCGTGGTTGGCCTCATAGCGATCGCGTGCAGCTTCCTCTCCCTCGGCTTGGTGATCGATGCCCTCGTCACGACCCGGATCCTCATCCAGTTCATGGGCCAGATCGGGGCGGTGGCGCTTCTGCGAAGCCGGAAGCCGGGCATGACCCGCCCCTATAAGATGTGGCTGTATCCCCTGCCGAGCCTTGTCGCTCTGGGTGGTTGGATCTTCGTTTTTGCCACCTCGGAGCCGAGGGTGATCCTCTTCGGCCTCGGGACTCTCGCCGTCGGCCTCGTTTTCTTTGTCATCTGGTCTTGGCGGGTTCGGCGCTGGCCCTTCACCGCGGTCGCCAACTGAATCAACGGATGTAGGTCCATGACTCGTCGGTCGACCGATTGGTTGTGGTAGGATTTTTTCTTCTCAAGCGCAGAGCGGCATCCAGATTCGCACCTTGCTCCATCGGCCGCGTGGCGGGCTTGTGGCGATTGCGGCCAGGCTAAGCTCGTCGGTTCAAAAGTGTGCAAGGAGGCGGGACCGGAGCGTGATCCACTTCTTCGAAGACCAAGACGGACTCCAAGGGCGGCTGGACAGGCGTCGCGGCCAGAGCGCGCGTAAAGCGAGAAGACCGATGTCTTTGCCGCGCGGTCGAGTCTTCGGCTTGGCGGTCATGCTCGCGGGAACTGCCCCCTTAGCGGTAGGCGCCGGCTCGTTGACCGTGAGCGGGGGCGGTGGCTCGACACAGAGCAGCCCGAACAGCCCCGTCGGGAAATACGAGGACGCGACGCTCTCCGGCCTCTTGGACCTCTCGACGACGATTGACCTGAATTTCTCAATAACCGACACGCACGACAACCGGGTGCCGCCCACGCAGGGCACGAAATTCGGCACCAGCGCGTCGAACATATGGAACCTCAGTGCCGGACTGGGCTGGAGTTCTGGGGATCACGCCTCCTTTGGCATCGCCGCCAATCTCTCCCCGAAGAGCAGCTCCAGCTTCGATACCCCCATTATGGTTGGCTCTTTGTCGGACGATGGTCGGCTTGGGGCTCGGAGTGGGACCTACGGCTTTTCCATAGCGGCTGATTACGACACGGCTGGAGAATCAGACTTCGAGAGCGCTCCCTCTCTCAACGTTGCCTATACTCATATTTCAACCGATCAAGCCCTCGAGGATCTCATCTCGGGGAAGCGTGTCGAGAACCTGGCCAAGATCCGCGTGGCGTGTCAGGGCTCCCGATCGCTCTCGTGCACTCATCTCCGCCCCCTGCTCGCCGCGCAGAACGCCGATCTCGATCAGCTTGCGGTGAGCGCCTCTTACACGGCTACCCTCTACCACAACAGCACCGTCCTCTTGTCGGGCACCTACTACAACTACTTCGGAGAGGATCCGAACACCATCGGACTCTTCAGCGTCGCCTTGCTGGGACGGACGACCCCCAAGGTGAAGACCCCTTCCGCAAAAGCTCGCAAGGGAGGGAGCGTTGCCGAAACTTTCGATTTCGGCGGGGGCATACCCCTGGCTCCGCTCACTTGGGACTCAAGGATCGGTCTGTCCCAAAAGCTTGGGGACTTCAGCATTGGCGTGGTCCTGGAGTACGGCAATTACGTCAATGACACAGGACACACGGAGTCGATTGCGGGAAAGCTTTCCTACGCTTTTGGCGAACGCTGGAAGGCGAGCGCCACACTCGGGTCCAGCCGGGACGTTGACTCGGCTGGTGTTGTGACCCCCGGGAGCTCCTTCTCGATGAGTCTGCGCTACCGGTTCTAACCGTAAACTCTTCCCGGCCGGGTCAAGAGCCCAAGTGACCGTTTCGCCGTCCTCACGGAGAGGACGCGAGGCGTGGCCGCCAGAGTGGCAGGCCGGGGGATACACCGCCGGGGGCGACGTTCCTGGAGGGCAAGAGAAACGTGAAAAGGGGGGCTATCCTTAGCGGCGTAGCCCCCCTTTGGTGCTGAAGGACGTTCGAAGCAGGTCTACTCTTACTTCTTGTCCTCTTTCTTGTCTTCCTTCTTATCTTCCTTCTTATCCGCCTTCTTGTCGGCCTTGTCCTTCTTCTTGTCCTTCTTGTCCGCCTTCTTGTCCGCCTTCTTCTCGGCCTTGTCTTCCTTCTTGTCTTCCTTCTTCTCCTGGGCCAGAGCGGCGACGGGCAGCGACATGGTGACGCCGAAGGCGAAGACAAACGCGACCAGCAATGCAAGTTTCTTCAGCATGTCGTTATCTCCCCTCCATGAGGAGTTGGGGGGGACACGAGCCCCCGAGCGCGGAGTGGCACATCCGATGCCACACCATAGGAGGAAGCAGGGAGTCTGGCGTTCCCCCTGCTACGCCGGCACTTGTGAGGATCTAGGGTGGAGCAGAGCCGTCAGGAGCGTGCCGACGCACCGGAGTTTTCGACGATATCGTGCACATATGGTGCACCATTTCGTGCAGGTCTCATGGGGCACCGAGCACGCCATCCAATGCCCCCAGGCCGGAATGAGGGGCTGCGCAGCCGTATCAAGGACTCAGGACGAAACGTCTCACTTCCACCGTCGGAAGGTTCTCGTCGCCGCCCCTAAGCAAGGGCCCGACGATGAGCGCGCGACGAGGGCCCGCCTTCACCTCCACTCCGAGGCTCTTGAAAGCAGCGGTTTCCTCGGGGGTTGGAGCCTGTGGACGCTTCTTTTCGAACTCCCATTGCACCATGTGGGCGAGCGGTGCCAGCCGGACCACCTCGTTGCTGCCCGAGACGCGCAAGACGAGGTGTTCTCCCTCTTTCTCGGCCCAGCCATCCACCGTCGCTTCTATGCCGCGGAGCGTCGCGCCCACGCGCAGATTCACGATGTGTTGCGACACCACGTCGACGTTCAGCCACCGCCCCGCGCGCGTGCGGAGCTCACACGTTTGGGTCTCATGGGTCGCCCGCTCGCTGACTGATTCAACGCCATCCAGGCGTTCGAGGCCCTCGCGGACCAGTTCCCATCACTCGGCCAAGCCGTACGGACAGTTGGTGCTGATACCCAGAGTCAGGGAGCGTACCTCAGCCCGCGTTGTCGCGGCTGGCCAGGCGGTCATGAGCACCGCCGCCCAAGCGAGTCCTGCTCGAGAGCCTCTCATTTGCTCACTCCCTTAGTACCCCCAAGGACCCCCATGGGCGTGTCCTGCGTCACCTGGACGATCGCCGCCACTGAGGGCACACCGGCGCCGTTCAGAATCCAGAGTAGATAGTGGCCCGGGGGGCAGATTTTTGGATCGGAAGGGGCGGTCACGTTCAGACCGAGGATGTCCGGGGTGAAGGCCAGAACGTTGATCCGTTGATTCCAGTTGAAGGCATGGGTCTCATTGCCGAGACGGGTCCAGGTCACCTTCGTGATACTTGCCGCGTCCTGCGTTCCCACGAAGAATTGAGAACCCAGGGGGACAATGGCGGGCGCAAAGTCGATGGTCGGCCGCGCCCCATTGAAGAGATATGGCGGCGAAAACACCTGCGCGTTCGGCGATACGTCTCCGCCCGAGGAGAGCACGCGACCGTCGGGAAGCAACGTGGCGCAGGAGTGATAACCGCGATAGTTCACTTCGCTGGCGAGGGTGGCCCACTGCCCGGTTGCTGGATCCCACACCTCGGCGGCCAATGCTGGGACCGCCGAATTGTCGAAGCCGGGTCCCGCACTTCCACCGGTGGCCAGGGCCCTACCGTCCGGCAGGAGGGTAAGGTTGTGTTGGCGACGTGCGCTTGCCATCGAGCCCGTCGGAGCCCACGCGGGGACGATCGCGTTGAGGTCGATGACCTCGGCCGCAGCGGTCGGCGGGTCCGCCCCGCCCGCGAAGATCACCTTGCCGTTGTCGTACATCGCGGCGGAGCCGTAGTTGTCGGTGCCGGGATTGATCTTATTCCCCACCGTCGTCCAAGCCCCCGTTGCCGTGGGGTCCAAGTAGCGCGACGTCCCCGTCGCGAAGAATACCTGCCCGTTCGGCGCCAAGAAGGTGCGTGGAAACAATGTTAGGGCGAGCGTTGCCGTGGTCAGGTCGCGCCAGGAGTTCGTCATGGCCTGATAGACCTGGGGCAGGGTGTTCCTGACGGTGACATTGGTGTCGCCAGAAGTCACCAACACATCGCCGTTCGCGAGAGTAGTGCTACTTGGGTACCAGCGGCCGGCGTTCATGTCGGGGACGGCGGTCCACGTGTCGGCCCCTGGGTCGTAATAGCTGGCGCTCGCCAAGCCAACGTTGTTCGCAATGTGGCCCCCCGGCACAAACACGGCTCCGTTGGCCAAGGTTGAATTGCCGGCACAAAATGTATTCCGGCCTGGCTGGGCAGGTTGCGTAATAGCGCCCGTAGTCGGGTCCCAGAGATAGCTATTGCCGTTGTAGTCCCAGAAGAGAACGCTGCCGGTCGCTAGCAATTGCGTGTGAACGGATACGGTAGGCCAGGTTTGTACATCCGACCAGCTACCGACAACGGCCGGCTGCGCGTTTGCAGAGGGCGCGAGCCCCAGTCCACTCATTGCCAGCCATACAAACGAGAGCACCCAACCTCTCCTTGTGGAAAGGCGTGGCACAAGGCACACCTTGCTGCGGCCTCTCCCCGCGTTACCGGCGGGCGGCAAGTCCATAGGCGTCTCGTCGTTTAGGCATCCCATGACAACACCTTCAGATGTGAGTGACGTTTTGCCTTCCGCCCCGACCATCCCCTGATCATCCACGCCTATTTGGGGGGGTCCGCCAGATCACGGTCAGCGAGCCGGGGCGGCGGCAGGTTTCGAGGCAAGAGCGGACCGGATATTCGGATTGTCCACTCCTCCCGCTAAGGCGAGTCTTCCTTACCGGACTTACCTGAGACTCGAAACGCGCCTCGGGTTGCCTTTCTAAGGACACTCCTTGATGGCTCCCCGTCGAAGATGGACGTTCCCTGGCGCGCCGGCAATCGGGGCCCCCGCTATTTCGGCCTCAGGGAGGACCGCAATTGTAGAGTGGGGAGCTGCCGGCACCCCAGTGGCGAAGTGATCAGCGAGATTCAGTGTGACCCTTACGAAAGAACCTACCGTCCAGAGGTTAAGGGCAAGCAAACCGACGGAACCGCCCCGTCCGGGGTTTCACGAGAGCGTCAAAAGGCCCGGGGTAAAATCTGCTGGGTTCGGTAGGCTCCACGTGCACGACTTTTTTTCGGAGAGGGGGGGATTCGAACCTCCGGTACAGGTATTAGCCCCTACAACAGATTAGCAACTCCACCCCAGCGTCACCATCCACGACCCAACACCACCCAACCTGGCCTAAGTTGCTGTGACGACGAGACCGACTTCTGATTCGAGGTCGGCTGAGATAGCCTGCCGTCGGGTGTGATGGCAGGGCGGTAGCAGAAGCGGGACAGAATCCCGTCCAAACGGACGGTAAATCCGCGCGTCCGCGGTTCAATGCGCTGGTGCAAGATCGCCGTCGCTAGGTGCGCTTAACGTTAGGCTCCAGTATTACCCTCATACCCAAATAGGGCATGCTTGTGCCCATATTGGGTGTGAGGTCTCACTTCCTTCGGTCTCGCCGAAAAAGCTTGGCGGACGCTCTGTTGACCAGGACACAGCAGCGCGTCCTCGGCGTGCTTTTCGGCCAGCCCGAGCGTAGTTTCTATACATCGGAGCTGATTCGGGACGCTGGCACCGGCTCTGGGGCGGCGCAGCGCGAACTCGCGCGGCTCGAGGCGAGCGGGCTGATCATGGCCCGACGGATTGGCCATCAGAAGCACTACCAGGCCAATGCGGCGTCACCGCTGTATTCGGAACTACGGAATATCGTGTTGAAAACGGTGGGGCTTGTGGAACCGCTGCGGGATGCCCTGAAAACCTTGTCGTCGGCCATCCGCGCGGCCTTCGTGTACGGTTCCGTGGCCAAGGCGACCGACCAATCGGCAAGCGACATCGACCTGATGATCATCAGCGACAACCTCACGTACGGCGAGGTCTTCGGCACCCTTGAGCGGGTCACGCGGACCGTCGGGCGGAAGGTCAACCCCACGGTGTACACGGCCGCCGAGTTTTCAAAGCGCGCCCGGACCGAGAACGGGTTCGTGACGCGGGCGCTCGAGCAGCCGAAACTCTGGGTGATTGGATCGGAAGATGACCTCCCCGTCGCCGCTTGAGCGCCTCGCAGGTCCCGGAAACGTCCTCGTAAAGGAACCGCCAGATGCGAAGGAGTTTGCCGCGCTGGGACAGCCTCGCAGATTGTGTTCACAACCGAACGTCGCTCTGAACTTCAATCGCCCACTCGCATCGGCAAAGAGCGAGCCTGTTTGGGGCGAGAGTCAAGGCGAGGTAGAATTGGGTGTCATGGCCACGGCGAAGGCGAGCGTCAGCTATCCACACGTGACGAAGACACCCGGCGTGTGCGGCGGAAAGGCCTGTATCGACGGGACGCGGATCCGTGTCAACAACGTGGTCTTCCTCCACAAGGACGGGGCCAACGACGAGAAGATCCGCGAGGCGTATCCCGACCTAACTCCCGCGCAGATCCACGCGGCGCTGGCGTACTACTACGACAACCGCGAAGAGATCGACGCCGAGCTAGCCGCGGATAAGTCCTGGGCTGAGTCTCTCAACCGGTAGTGGCCGGTCGTTTCCCGCTCTATACCGACGCCGACGTCCACGGTCCTCTGATCTTTGCCCTTCGTGGGCGCGGCTGGGACCTCGTTCGCGCGATGGATCTCTACCCCCAAGGAACCGCGGACGCTGTGCACTTCGAGCGCGCCGCGCGGGAGAACCGTGTGCTCATTAGCAACGACCAGGACATGGAGGGCATCGCGAACCGCTGGCTCGCCGAGGGACGGCCGTTCCGCGGTCTGATCCTCTGGCCGCAGGAGCACTACAAGCGGATGGGCTACGCTGAGCTGCTGGCGAGGATCGAGGCTCTCTCCGAGCCCTTCCCGCACCTGGTCATCCACCTCAGGCCGCCCAGCTAGATTCGACCCCTTCTGCTCTGGACCGGACGCAGCCGATAGAACGGTGCCTCTCCAGAGAGCGGGTAGGCCCTTCATAAAGGCGTTTCGGCGGCGGCTCAGGTTGGAAGACGGCGAGAATGGCGGGATTTGCTCGGTCCCAGCTGATCCCCAACGACCTCTGATAAAACGACTTGGCGGAGAGGGGGGGATTCGAACCCCCGGTACAGGTATTAGCCCGTACAACAGATTAGCAATCTGCCCTGTTCAGCCACTCCAGCACCTCTCCACAACGACTTACGGGCGCGTCTCCGAGCCCTAGTGAACAGCTAGTGCCCAAGCGGAGCGACTGGAAAGAATACCACGCCCCAGGAGGATGCTCTTAGATCCAGGGCAACTTCCTACCCAGGAGCTGGGCTACTAGGCGTTCGTCGCCTCGTCCTGCTTTATCCGGTTGGTCTTTTGGATGAGCGTGCGCCGCCTTGCCAAGCCCACCTCCTGCGAGATCCCTTCTCATTGCACAAGGGGTGGCCATCCGCGTCACGACGTCCCGCGGTACTCCGCGGGACCGCGCGGTAGGCAACCCTAAGGCGAGTACGTATTCAGAATGCGTAGGAGAGGCCGGCGCCAAAAAGGTCGTTCCGCATGGGGAACGCACCGCCGCGATGGCGGTTGCGGTTGTAGTTGAAATAGGCACGCCCGCTCACCGCCTCCACCTGAGAATGGCGGTAGAGCGCTTCCAGCCCCAGATGCCGAACCAAGGCCACGCTGCAACCCCCGGAGAAGAACCAACCACTTGTATCGTCAACTTCGAAACGACGGCCGGGTAGGGCCCAGTCGGGCGACACAAGGAAATGTGACCAGTAGCGAGCAAAGCCCACGCTTGCGTAAGGTGTCAGGCGAGTCCGGTTGCGGTAGCGTCCGAAGCCGTAGAACTGTAACCCGCGGATCTCGACGTCCCCGTCGCCGGCGGTGATGGTCTGCTGGGCATTACCCCAGTCTAGAGTCTTTGCTCGGGCTTGGTCGTAGGCCACCCCAACACCAAACGCAGAGATGACCCGGTACTCTACAAACGGATTTGGGAAGTAGTGTTGGCGGGCATCCAGACCCCAAAGGCTCCCCAGGAAGTTCCCGGTTAGGTTCAAGTTGTCGAACCCATTGGCGTCTGAGCGCCGCGTGTCTTCCAACCAGAACTGGGTTATGCGAGCCCCGATCGTCAGGCGATTTGCTATCCAACGACCGAAGAAGCCCGGCTTTTCGTCCGCGGCGCCTGTCACCTCCGCTGCGACACCGGCTCGCGCACCAACAAGCGTGATGCTGGCGGCGAGGAACACTCGCATGGCACCCCTCACGAATGCCATGAACCGAAGGTAACGCGCCCGTGGTGATGGAGAGGAGAAACGCGCCGACGCGCGACGGATCCCAACCCAGCCCGCGATGTCCC
>DATMQU010000747.1:0-3339 GCA_035566715.1 Vicinamibacteria bacterium | reverse complement strand
AAGGAGAAGTGCTCCGTCTGGGCCGTGAGCGCGAAGCCGGGGAGGGGAGCAGCGTTGAGGCCGGTGGAAGCCAGGATCCCCAGTGCCAGTGTTGCCGCTGTTGTTGTCCTTGCGCTCATGCCGGACTAACAATGCAACGCTGGGACCGTTGTCTAACTGCTTGCAAATAAGGTGGTTATAAGAATGGCGCTCCCTCGGTCCGGGCACTCTTCCCGAGATCACCCGGACTCTTCACTTACGGAAGTTCATGATTCAGTGGGAGTTCGGCGAACGGCTGAGGGCTCCTCGCGATCGGGAGAAAGACCCGTAGGCGAGGGGCGAGTATCCCGGAAGAGTTGCGAAGGCGGGCGGGTCTTGTTAACTAGGCGACTTTAAGCGGCCTGTTTGCAGGAACGAACGAGCCTACTGCTCAAGGGAGAGATTCCTGGGTGACGGGAGAGATCCGAGCAGCACGGCAGAATGCCCGCTCCGACGTGCTGTCGCCAGTAGGAGCAACGCAACTCCCGCGCGAGGAAACGCACAGAGCGAAGCTAAGACGAAAGCTCCTGGAGGCCCCTAGGCAGCCCGGAACTGAGGGCGTCAAGACGCCCCCCGACCTCCTGCTGGCGAGTCTCGCAAGTCCCCAGGTGAACCGCCCGGTCATAAGCTTCTGAGCCTTCACGGGTTCTCTCGAGATGCGCAAGAGGGAGAGGGTTGACGCGATTCCCAGAACTGCTAACCTAGCCTTGGCCGGCGTCGACTACGTGTCGCCGTTCGGAAAGAGGTTCAGGCTCGTGACGGCACGCCGAGGGAGCTGGCCAACTCGCACGTGCTCGCCATCCTGAAAGATCATCGGGGGCTTCTCTGGATCGGGACCCAGGGCGGAGGGCTCGTGCGGTGGGCCGGGCGGGCAGACCGCTTCACGACCTACCGGCACGAAGCGGCGCGACCCGACAGCCTGGCGAGCGATGCAGGCGTGCTCGCGTCGAGCCCGTAATACGCCCATGAGCCAACCCAAGATCCTGGTATCCCTCCTCAGCCGCGACCAGGAGTTCCAAGTCATGCAGGCCGCCGACGCCCAATTGGCAGCCGAGAGAGTCGGCTTCAAAGCCGAGATTCTCTATGCGGACCAGAACGCGATCCAGCAGATCCAACAGCTCTTCCAGGCGATTCACGCCCCCGCCGAGCAGCGCCCGCTCGCGCTCGTCGTGGAGACCGTGGTCGGAGAGGGGCTCGAGCGCGTGGCGCGAAACGCCACTGGCAAGGGCATCGGTTGGGTGCTCCTCGCCCGGCGGGTCAGCTATCTCGAGGCGCTACGCCGCGAACACCCCAACCTCCCCATCTCGAGCGTGAGCGGCGATCAGCCCGAGATCGGCCGCATCCAGGGACGGCAGTTTCGCGCCCTGCTGCCCAGGGGAGGTGTCGTCCTCTATGTTCGGGGCCCCTCCGACACGTCTGACGCTCAGGAGCGTCTCGAGGGCGCGCGGGAAGCAACGGTCGGAGCAGGGATCGAGTTACGCATCCTCGAGGGGAGTTGGACAGAGGCCAGTGCGGAGCAGGCGATCAGGAACATGCTCCGGCTCAAGACCGCGGAGTCTTTTCGGCCCGACCTGGTCGGGGCTCAAAACGACTCGATGGCGGTCGGGGCACGCCGGGCGGCGCTCGCCCTGCGCAAGGACTGGGCGGGCGTGCCGTTTACGGGCTGCGACGGGCTTCCTGATGGCGGCCAGCGCCTCGTCAACATGCGGCAGCTCGCGGCCACGATCGTCACGCCCTCGAACGCCGGCCCGGCCATCGACCTGGTTGCGCGATGGCACAAGACGAGGCAGCAGCCCCCCTCGGAGATCGTTTCGACCCCGGTCTCTTATCCGCGCGAAGACGAGCTCGGCAAACGGGCCCGCGCCTAGGCTTCATCGTGTCGGGCTCGGTCAGCAGGCTGCCGCGAACGCTAGCAGGCTGCGGAAAAACCGGCGATGGGAGACCAAGACGCATGTCCTTAGTCTCTTTCTCCCGCTCTCGACACGGCCGCCCCGCGACGCAGCCGACGGATTCTCCGGGTGTGGCAAGGGAAGCGTCAGCTGACACTGGCGCGCCTCGTCCTCTGGCCTCCGGAGCGTGCGACCCGCATGCTTGCCGACGGCCAAGTCACTCCTCGAAGGCAACGTAGACGCCGGCGAAGGCGCCAAATCCGGTGGCGCCCGAGCACCGGAATGCTGCCTCCGCGCCCTTCACCCGACCGGAAACCGCCGGGCCCGCCGGCCACCACTGAGCTCGTCTATTCGTCAGCTTCGTAGAAGTTTCTCGGCCAGGCGTGTCGCTTCAGGGCGGCCAGCAAGCCGGGAGAGAGGCGGCGGCCATCCCCGGCGGCGCAGTTCTCCTCGACTCGGCTCGTCTTCCGCATGCCCGGGATCACGGTGGCCACCGCGTCATGGCTCAGACAGAACCGCAGGGCCAGCTCCGGGAGCGTCTTTGCCTCGCCGTCCAGCAGCGTCTTCAGCGCCTCGGTGCGCTGCCACACCTGGCGCCTTCGATCGCCCGCGAAGTAGCCGGCACGAAAGTCCCCTTCGGGGAAGGTGCTCTCGGGCGAGATCGTGCCCGTGAGACCGCCCTCGTCGAAGGGGACCCGTGCGAGAACGCCGACGCCATGCTCGAGACAAAGCGGCAACAGGCGGTCGGAGGGGCGCTGGTCGAAGATGTTGTAGAGGATCTGCATCGCATCAAAGAGGCCCGAGGACGCCGCGCGGAGGGCCGAGTCGGCGTCGTGCTCTGACACAGATACGCCCACGAACCGGACCTTGCCCGACTCCTTCAGGCCGAGGAGGGCATCACGCCAGCCGTCCTGATCAAGGTAGCGGTCGTGCCAAACGTGGAGCTGCAGGAGGTCGATCCGCTCCACGTCGAGATTCCGCAGGCTCTTTTCGCACGCGCGGGCAATGTGATCACTGGGGAAGACCTCGGAGACCGGCACGTCGGGGGAAGCCGGCCAGACGAGGTTTTGGGGAGGGATCTTGGTCGCGACCTGGACCTCGTCCGCCTGGCGGTCCTTCAGGAGGCGGCCGATGATACGCTCACTCTGGCCGTCGCCGTAAGCGAGAGCGGTGTCCACGAGGTTGAGGCCGAGGTCCACGGCGCGGTGCAGCGCCCGCAGGCTCTCGTCCTCGGTCGCCCCGATCCACTGCGCTCCGCTGATGCCCCAGGCCCCGAAGCCGACCTCCGAGACTGAAAGGCCGGTGCGGCCGAGTGGGCGTCTATTCATGGGGCCTCCCTTGCGCCAGGACTAGTAGCTCGTATTGGATGTCGCCCGTGACCTCGGCATAGCCCTCGCCCGCCTAAACGTGGTCTCCTGTCGCTCGACTTCTG
>DATMQU010000746.1:0-17319 GCA_035566715.1 Vicinamibacteria bacterium | reverse complement strand
AAGCAGCTCCTGCAGGCAAACGCGATCGGCTTCCTGCAGGTCGACTCCTGCCGGATGGGGGGCGTGAACGAGGTGCTGGCCGTCTTGCTCCTGGCGGAAAAGTTCGGGGTGCCGGTGTGCCCGCACGCGGGGGGGGTCGGGCTCTGCGAATACGTGCAACACCTGGCGATCTACGACTACGTCGCGGTGAGCGGCTCCCTCGAGAACCGCCTGTGCGAGTACGTCGACCACCTCCACGAGCACTTCGTCGACCCCTGCATAGTCCGGAATGCCCGCTATGCGGCGCCCATCCGGCCCGGCTACAGCATCACCATGAGGCCGGAGTCGATCGACGCTCATGAATTTCCTACCGGGAAGGTCTGGCGGGTGGCTTAGGGGGCGGACCCCGCCGCGGGAGGCGGACCCGATGTCGAGCATGGAAGGCAACGGGGGTGGAGGCGCGCCGTCCTCGCGCACCGGCGTCGGACGCCTGCGCTGGGTGATCTGTGGCTTGCTGTTCTTCGCCACCACCATCAACTACGTCGACCGCCAGATCATCGGGATCCTGAAGCCGGAGCTGCAGCGGGACATCGGTTGGGACGAGATCGAGTACTCGAACATCGTCGTGGCCTTCACCGTCGCCTATGCCATCAGCCTCCTCCTGGTGGGGAGGCTGATCGACCGCATCGGGACCCGCCTTGGGTATTCCATCTCCGTCGTTTGGTGGAGCTTCGCGGCCATGGCCCACGCCCTCGCCGGCTCCGCCTTCGGCTTCGGCCTGGCCCGCTTCGCGCTCGGGCTGGGGGAGGGGGGCAACTTCCCCGCCTCCATCAAGACGGTGGCGGAGTGGTTCCCCAAGCGTGAGCGCGCGCTGGCCACCGGCTTCTTCAACTCCGGCACCAACGTGGGCGCCATCGTCACCCCCGTGCTCATCCCCTGGGTCGTCCTCGCGTGGGGCTGGAGGGCGGCCTTCGTCCTCACCGGCGCCCTCGGCTTCCTCTGGGTCGTGGTCTGGCACACCCTCTACCGCCGGCCGGATGAGAACCCCCGGCTCTCCGCGGCCGAGATGGCCTTCATCCGGAGCGATCCCCTCGACCCTCCCGCGCGGAGCGTCTCCTGGAAGCGGCTCCTGGGCTACCGCCAGACCTGGGCCTTCGCCATGGGCAAGTTCATGACCGACCCCTTCTGGTGGTTCTACCTGTTCTGGGTCCCCGACTTCCTGCAGAGAGCCTACGGCCTCGACCTCCAGGGGCGCGGTCTTCCCCTGGCCGTCATCTACGTCCTCTCCTCCCTGGGCAGCGTGGGGGGGGGCTGGCTGCCGGGCATCCTCCTCGCTCGCGGGGTGAGCTTGGTCGCGGCGCGGAAGGCGACCCTCCTCCTCTGCGCCCTTTGTGTCACCCCCATCGCCTTCGCCTCCCGGGTCACGACCCTGTGGGGGGCGGTGGCTATCGTGAGCCTGGCCGCGGCCGCCCACCAGGGCTGGTCCGCCAACCTCTTCACCACCGCCTCCGACATGTTCCCCCGGCACGCAGTGGGTTCGGTGGTGGGGCTGGGGGGCGCGGCGGGGGCGGTGGGGGGCATGCTGGTGGCCAAGGTCGTGGGCTACGTCCTCCAGTGGACGGGGAGCTACCTGGCCGTCTTCCTCATGGCCGCCTCCGCCTATCTGCTCGCCCTTCTCGTGATACATCTCCTGGCCCCGGGGCTCGACGGCCCCCGCTTGGAGGAGGGATGACGATGGGACGCTTCCTCGACGAGGACTTCCTGCTGGAAACGGAAGCCGCGCGGGAACTCTACTCGGGCATGAAGGATCTGCCCATCATCGACTTCCACTCCCACCTCCCCGTGGAGCAGATCGCCCGGAACCACCAATTCCGCTCGCTGACCGAGATCTGGCTGGAGGGTGACCACTACAAGTGGCGGGCCATGCGGGCGGACGGGGTGAACGAGCGGTATTGCAGCGGCGCAGCCTCGGACTGGGAGAAGTTCGAGGCCTGGGCCCGCACCGTCCCCCACACCCTCCGCAACCCCCTCTACCACTGGACGCACATGGAGCTGAAGCGGCCCTTCGGGGTGCAGGAGCTCCTTTCGGAGCGCACCGCGCGCGCGATCTTCGACCGCGGCAACGCCTCCCTGCAGAGGCCGGAGTTCACGACCCAGGGCCTCCTCAAGCAGTTCAAGGTGGCGGTGGTGTGCACCACCGACGACCCCGCGGACTCCCTGGAGCACCACCGGGCCCTGGCCCAGCGCGCGGCCCCCGACACCCGCGTCTACCCGACCTGGCGGCCGGACCGGGCCCTCCTGGTGGACGACCCCCCCGCCCTCAACGAATGGGTGGACCGGCTGGAAGCCGCGGCGGGGGTGTCGATCGCGAGCTACGACCATCTCCTGGAGGCCCTCGATCGGCGGCACGCCGCCTTCCACGATGCCGGCTGCCGGGCCTCCGACCACGGCCTCGAGCAGCTCCTGGCCGCGCCCGCGCTGGAGTCCGCGGCCAAGGCCGCCTTCGAGAAGGCGCGCCGCGGGCGCGTGCCGGAGGCGGACGAGGTCCTGGGCTACCGATCCTCCCTCCTGCACCGGTTCGCGGTCATGGATCACGCCCGGGGCTGGGTGCAGCAGTACCACCTGGGGGCCCTCCGGAACAACAACACCCGCCTTAGGCGGCAGCTGGGCGCGGACGTGGGCTTCGACTCCATCGGCGACTTCGAGATGGCGCGTCCGCTCGTGCGCTTCCTGGACCGCTTGGACGAGACCAATGAGCTGGCAAGAACGATCCTGTACAACCTGAACCCGCGCGACAACGAGCTCTTCGCCACCGTCATCGGGAGCTTCCAGGACGGCTCGGTGCCCGGCAAGATGCAATACGGCACCGCCTGGTGGTTCCTGGACCAGAGGGACGGGATGGAGGCCCAGCTGCGCGCCCTCTCCAACATCGGACTCCTTTCCCGCTTCATCGGGATGGTCACCGATTCGCGGAGCTTCCTCTCCTATTCCCGCCACGAGTACTTCCGGCGCTTGCTCTGCAACATTCTCGGCAACGACATCCGCCTGGGGCTCATACCCGACGATCGGGTCCTCCTCGGCCGGCTGGCCGCGGACATCGCCTTCTTCAACGCCCGCGCCTATTTGGGGATCGAGCTCGGGGCCCTGGGGAGCCGGGTTCAACCCCCGGCCGGGGAGCGGCCGTGACCCGGCCCGCCTTCGCGGCCCGGGAGCGGCGGGACGGGAGCACACCATGCCGACCGTCGTAGAGAGACTCGCGCGGCTGCGGCTCGTGCCCGTGGTCGTCATCGATCGGGCGGAGGTCGCCGGGCCCCTGGCCCAGGCCCTCAAGGCGGGGGGGCTGCCCTGCGCGGAAGTCACCTTCCGCACCGCCGCCGCGGAGGCCGCCATCCGCCAGATCGCCCGCGATCCGGACATCCTCCTCGGGGCCGGCACCGTCCTCAAGCCCGACCAGGTGGACCGGGCCCTGGACGCGGGGGCGACCTACATCGTCACCCCCGGGTTTGATCCCAAGGTGGTCCAGCGCTGCCAGCAGCGGTCCGTGCCCGTCTTCCCGGGCGTCGCCACGGCCACGGAGATCTCCATGGCCCTGGACGCCGGCATCGACGTCGTGAAGTTCTTTCCCGCCGAGGCCCTGGGGGGGGTGCCCACCCTGAAAGCCATGAGCGCTCCCTTCTCCATGGTGCGGTTCATACCCACGGGTGGAATCGGCCCCGAGAAGCTCCTCGACTACCTGGGCGTGAAGGCGGTGCTGGCGGTGGGGGGGAGCTGGATGGTGGCCGCGAAGCTCCTCGAGGCGGGCAACCTGGCCGAGGTCACCCGCCTGGCCGCGGAGGCCACGGCCCTGGCGCGGGGGAAGCCGTGAGGCCCGCAGGAGCCGGCCCCCGTCGGCACGGCGCGCCGCCCCCTGAGCGCGGGGAGGAACCATGAGCCTTCTGACCGTCCGGCCCAAGGACCAGTGCCAGTTCGACCAAGTCTCGCTGGGCGAGATCATGCTCCGCCTGGACCCCGGGGACGCGCGGATCCGCACCGCGCGCGGGTTCCGGGTCTGGGAAGGGGGAGGCGAATACAACGTGGCGCGGGGCCTGCGCAAGTGCTTCGGCCTGCGCACGGCGGTGGTGACCGCCTTCGCCGACAACGACGTGGGCCGCCTCCTCGAGGACCTGATCCTGCAGGGGGGCGTCGACACCTCCTTCGTCAAGTGGGTCCCCTACGACGGGCTGGGGAGAAACGTCCGGAACGGGCTGAACTTCACGGAACGCGGCTTTGGGGTGCGGGGGGCGGTGGGGGTATCGGACCGGGGCCACACCGCCGCCAGCCAGCTCCGCAAAGGCGACATCGATTGGGAGGAGGTCTTCGCCCGCCGCGGCGCGCGCTGGTTCCACACGGGCGGAATCTACGCCGGCCTCTCCGAGACCGCCCCCGAGGTCATCGAGGAGGCCATGCGCGCGGCCAAGCAGCGGGGGACCGTCATCTCCTTCGACCTCAACTACCGGCCCAGCCTGTGGAAGAACTTTGGCGGCCAGAAGCGGGCCCAGGAGGTCAACCGAAAGCTGGCCCCCTACGTGGACGTCATGATCGGCAACGAGGAGGATTTCACGGCTTCCCTCGGCTTCGCGGTTCCGGGCACCGACGCCGCCATGTCCTCGCTGGAGACGGAGAACTTCAAGAAGATGATCGTCGAGGTCACCCGCGAGTTTCCGAACCTCCGGGTGATCGCCACCACCCTGCGCACGGTCAAGTCGGCCTCCATCAACGACTGGGGCGCGGTGGCCTGGGGCGGCGGGCAGTTCCACGAGGCCACCCTCCGCCGGGGCCTCGAGATCTACGACCGGGTGGGGGGGGGCGACAGCTTCGCCTCCGGGCTCATCTACGGCCTGGTGGAGAAGGGGGACCTGGCCTTGGCCGTGGAGTACGGAGCCGCCCACGGGGCCCTGGCCATGACCACCCCCGGCGACACCTCGATGGCCTCGCTCTCCGAGGTCGAGAGCCTCGTCAAGGGCGGGGGGGCGCGCGTCCAGCGCTAGGGGGATCGGACCCGGCCACGCTTCGTTCGGTCCCCGAGCGAAGGCCCCAGAGCAACCGACTCCACGTCATCAGGGCAATCCGTGCGCGCGCCGGACTTGGGCTCCAGAAAGCTCGCGTGGCGCCAATTCGTCGAGCTCCCGACGGGCCTGACAGCCAGATTATGGGTGTTGGGGACCGTAATCGACTGTGAACGTCACCAGAAAGCTGCGGCTCTGATCTCCGAACAGGCCGCCGACGCGGCTGCGGCCCATGGTGTCCACATAGGCGGTGTCCAGCTTGTAGCGGGCGAACTTGAGCGAGAGCCCGACCGTAGGCGAGGTCTCGTCCAGGCCGACCCTAAGCCCAAGGTGTGTGTCCAGCAGCGTCTGCTCAAAGCCCAAGTTGGGGTGAGTGACGAGCGTGTGCGTCCCTGCGAGAGCGTTCCGGCGTTCTAGACGGGTGGCGCCGACATCGACCCATGCCCCCTTCCAAGGCGAGAGGGAGCCGCCCAGCCGGTACTCGGCGGTGTGAGCCAGCCCCTTAGAGCTACCGGCAGGATCGGTCCGGTACTCGAGGTCGTTGTTCAGCAGGCCACGAAAGCCGAAGAGCATGGTTTTCCGGGGCTGCCAAGTCACTCCGAACCCGCCGGATGGGCGCCAGTGGGTCTCGTACCGGATACTCTGTGGAAGTTCCCCGGCAACCGTGGCGTCGAAATGGGAGGTTTCGTGGGACAGAAGGATCCCGACCGAGAATCCCTTCCCCAGGGGCAGGGCAATCTTCGAGAATATGGCGTGATCGGAGCCCGTCCCGATCACCGAGACCGGGCGGGGGCCAACTCCCGGACTCTTGACGTTGAGGCGAGCGCCGCTGGTGTCCTGGAACATCGCGATCACGTAGATCGTCAGGTCATGCCAAAGGTGGGGCGAGGTCAGCCCGATGGCCGAGAAATGAAAGTCATTGCCATCCCCATAATGTGTGTCTCCGTAGTCGACCAGTGCCGTGTCCGCGTCCCGCCAAACGAGGGCATAGTTGCCCCAGCTGGCTCCGTCTCCCCCGAAACCAATCGATCGGACCCCCTTTTTTACTTGACCGGATGAGAACTCGCGCATGGAAAGCTCTGGCGATTGCGCGCCTGCCCAACCCGGAAAGGCACAGATGCTCGCCAGGGCCAGGGCGAGCGCTAGCCAAGGAGGACGTGCCCGAGAAAAACTGGACCCGCTCGAGGACGCTGCCGGAGAGCGTGGCCAAGATAGCCCCGTGGCGCTTCCCCTTGACCCAGAAGATCTAAAGCGCGTGCGGGAGGACTCCGGCCTCCTCCCCGGTCGCCAACCTCCGCATCCCGATCCCGAAGACGCTTCACGCCCCCGAAGCGGCTCGATGAACAAGGGCTTCACCCGCCGGCAATGGCCCCAATGACAAAAAGGGGCTCCGCCCCCGACGCGACGGCGTCCGGCAGGGGGGCGTCCGGCGATTCATGGGAGAGGTCTTCCTCGCACGCGAAGAAGCGCAAGAACGGCCGCCGCTGCTGCGTGACGTGGTCGCGGATCGTGCCGCGCAGCATGGGGTAGCGGGCCTCGAGGGCGTCCAGGACCGAGCGCTGCGTCACCGGTCCCTTGACCTCGAGCGCCACCTCGCTGCCGACTTGCGCCAGCGTTCGCAGTGGTGCCGGGAGTACGACTCGGATCATCTCGGCACCATCAGGGCAGCGTCTGAACCTCTACCGAGAGGACCGCCGGAAGGTCGCGGACGATGGGCGCCCAACTGTCGCCGGCATTCGCCGATGCATACACCTGCCCGCCGGTGGTGCCAAAGTAGACGCCACAGGAATCGAGCGAGTCCACCGCCATGGCGTCCCGCAGCACGTTGACGTAGCAGTCCTTTTGCGGCAGGCCTTTGGTGAGCGCCTCCCACTCGTTTCCGCCCTTGCGGCTGCGGTACACGCGCAGCTTCCCGTCCGGCGGAATATGCTCCGAGTCGCTCTTGATCGGGACTACGTAGATGGTCTCCGGCTCGTGCGCGTGGACGTCGATCACGAACCCGAAGTCGGTCGGCAGGTTCCCGCTGATCTCTTGCCAGGTGTCGCCGCCGTTGTCGCTGCGCATGACATCCCAGTGCTTCTGCATGAAGAGCGTACGCGGCCGCGACGGGTGAAGGGCGATGCGGTGAACGCAGTGGCCGACGTCGGCTTCGGGGTCGGGGATGTGTTGGGATCTCAGCCCGCGGTTGATCGGTTGCCAGGTCTTGCCGGCGTCATCGGTGCGGAAAACACCCGCGGCCGAGATGGCGATGAAGATCCGGCCGGGCTCCTTCGGGTCCTGAATAATCGTGTGCAGGCACATCCCACCCGCGCCGGGCGCCCAGCGCGGTCCCGAGCCATGCCCCCGCAGTCCGGGGAGCTCGTGCCAGGTCTGCCCGGCGTCGGTCGTGCGGAAGATGGCGGCGTCCTCCACCCCCGCGTAGACCGTGTCTAGATGGGTGAGCGACGGTTCGAGATGCCAGACCCGCTTGAACTCCCAGGGGCGGAGCGTGCCATCGTAATACTGATGGGTGCCGGTGACGCCCTCGTAAGTGAACTTATTGCCCACCGGCTCCCACGTCTTCCCCCCGTCGTTTGAGCGCTGGATCATCTGCCCAAACCAGCCGCTGGACTGCGCCGCATACAGCCGATTCGGATCCACGGGAGATCCCTTGAGGTGGTAGAGCTCCCACCCTATGAAGTGCGGCCCGCTGACATCCCATTGTTCGCGCTTGCCATCCGCCGTCAGGATGAAGGCGCCCTTGCGCGTACCGACGAGGACTCGTACCTTGCTCATCTCCTATCCTTCCTGTTCTTCGCGTGCGTACACTGTTTTCGCAGTCGCGGACGGCTTATGCCCAAGCCCTCAAAGGCGCCAACTAGAGCCGCCATGCGGATCGCAAACAGGAATCTGGTCATCCAGCGCTTCGGTCTTGATCGGGGTTCGTCCCGGACTCATTATAAATGCGAGACGGCAACCCCTGCGAACCCCTCACGGACGGCAAGCGCCATGGTAACGAGTCGCCACTCTCGCGCCTGGCTAGTGGGGGCGGGTGACGTTTTGACGGTCACCCGGTAACGGCTCATTTCCAGGGCGGTGGCTCATCGAGTCGCGAGGGGATTAGTCCACTGGAGGCCGGGAAAGCGAGCAAAGTCTCGGTCTGTCGTGTAGAGCGTGGCGCCATGTTCGATGGCGAGGCTGGCCAAGACGGCATCCATTACCAATGGGCCGGCGGTCTGTCCCTCCCTCATCAGCCTCAATAGGATTTCCCAGTGGCGTTCGCCGGGATCGAGGATTCCGACGCTTGGCTGGGCGAGCCACGAGGAAACGGCGGTACCCGCCTCCAGCGCGGAGAGAGGTCTTTCAAAGATGCGGGAATTGGTCGAGATTCGGAGGAATGCCCACAGTGTCAACCAGGTGAAGCGCACCATCTCCGACCCGGAAAGTATTGCCTCGAGCCAGGCGCGACTGGCCTCGTGCTGCTCAGCCCTAGGATGGTATGCGTAAAGCAGCAGGTTGGCGTCGACGAGGATCAACGGTGGCGTCCGCCTTCGACCTGCTCCAGCAGATCTGCCACGTTGTCGATAGTCACGCCCTGCCTTAGCTCTCCAAGATCGCGGGCCACAACTCTGAACGGCTCCGAGGGCTTGGTTTCTCGACGGCTGGCAAGACCTCGGCGGAGTGTGCTGTTGACGAGCTCACGGAAAGACCGGCCGGACCGGCGGGCCTCCGATTTCAGCTTGCTGGCAACGTCCTCGTCGAGGGTCAGGGTCGTGCGCACTTCTTGATGCTATCCTGCAGACATCATGATGTCAAAGTGGCGGGCGTGAATCAGGGCCATGCGCAATATGGTGTTTCAACTGCGTTAGCACCTCGTAGCGCGCCTTGGGCGAGCCGTCGCTCCCATCGACCAGCTTTGACCGTGACCGGCTTCCGGGCTTAGGATTTGAGCGTATTCTTCACCGGCTCGTTCGACGGTCAGTTTGCGCGTGTACCGCTTTTCCCCCGCCTCGGTCAGTCGCCTGATGATGGATCTGCAGTAGGGTGCTTCATCTCTCCGCCACCAAGCGGGGAGGAGACAGGAGACCGGAGGGCAATGGCTGCAGCCCCTCGAGGTCCTGCAGGCGTGCGCGCAGCCCGTAGCGCTCGACGAGCGCCTTCATGTCCGGCAGCCGTCCGTCTTCGGCCAGCCGATTGATGGCGGTGTTGTAGACGTCGATCCTGACCTCGTTCGCGCCGCCCCGCAGGAGATCCGTGACATCGATCCGGTACGGCGGGGCCCAGATCGAGCCCGCGCGGCGGCCGTTGACGAAGACCGTGGCCGCCTCGCGTATCGGCGGTTCAACGAGAGCGGCGAAGGAAGCCCCCCGCAACGTGCCTCCGGAAACCGCCCCCCGCTCGACGGGCGTCGCCGGGCCAAAATCCAGGGACACCCGCGTCCCCGGCTCTCGAAACGACGCCGGAAGTAAGACCACGCGTTGGTAGGTCGCCGCGCCCGAGAAGTAGCGGGTGGCGGTGCCCTGGGCCCACGAGTGGGGCAGGTCGACCCCGATGGCCTCGTGCTTACCGGCGAAGCTCACGGTCCATCCGGAGGGCAGCTCCAGGGACGCGAGCAGGGAGCGCGCGGCGGGGAGGGCGGCGGAGCCGGCCTCCTTTCGGAACACGACCACCCGTGAGCCGTAAGGCTCGAAGTCGAGCGCGACCTCGCCATCGCGAACGGCCAGGCGTTCGCTCGCGCCGGTCATGGGGTCCCAGGACTCCACGTTTGGCGTCGGGGCGCGAAAGCGGGCGGCGACGGCGCGGGGCTCCCGGCCGGTGTTGGCCAGGAAGTAGATGTCGGCGTCGGTCAGCTGGCGATGCACGAACCCGATCTCTGGAAAGGCCGGATTCAGCGTGACATCCGGGGGGACCGCCCTGAGACGGCGCGCAAGGTTGTGCCCTTCCACCAGCTCAAGGGAGGTCCACGCCCCTTCCGGCCGCCGTCCCACCGCCAGCACAGTCCCGCCCGCCTGGGCGTACTCGGCGAGCCGGCGCCGCGTCGGCTCCGGCATGCAGCGCACACCGGGCAGGACAACGACCGCGTACCCGCGGTGAAGCCCCTCCTCCAGCGTACCGTCGTCGATGAGGTCGAAGCTGTGGCCGGCATCGAGGATGGCGGGGACGGCGTGGGGGCCGATCCATTCGACGATCTTCGCGAACAGATTCAGGTAGCCCGGCGTGCCCGGCTTGAAGGTGGACCAGGCATCCTCGGTGGGGGCGTAGAGGGCGGCGTCCGCGACCGGCTCGCCCTGCCGCAGGAGGAAGCTGACGCGCTGGAGGTACGCGGCCAGATCGGGCATGACCGGCCACCAAGGGTTCTTGTCGCTGAGCACGGCGGCGGCATAAAAGGGCCAGCCGGGCGTCCCCGCTTCCGGCGGCGAGTAGGGCCAGCCATGGCCGATGAGCTGGTTGATGCCGGCGAGGAAGTGCTGGTCAGCCTCCGCCTTGACGTCGAGGGGGGTGGCGCGGAAGGCGGGCGAATGGAGCCAAGTCCAAGTCTCGGACGTCGTGACGGGCTTGCCCAGGAGGTGCGCGGCCGAGGAAGCCCACCGCGTGGCGGTCAGCGTGCGATAGCCCCAGCCTTCGCCGTCGACAAGGTCCGCGTAACGCGAGCTGGCCAGCGATGCCGGTGGCGCCCCGTAGTTTTGGATCCGGAGGAGGACCTTGTTCTGCGAAGCCCACTCGCGCAGGGGAGCCAGGAAGCGCTCCTGGTACAGCTCCGTCAGGGTGCGCCCGAAGTCCCGTCGCAGGGCGGCCGAGCGCTCCCCGATGTCATACTCGAGCAGCGGCAGCTGCGGGCGCAAGTCGTAGCCGCGGCGCCTACGAAACTGGTCGAGCATGTCCGCCGTCCAGTCCGCGTCGTAGACCTCCAGGCTGTCACAGAAAACCGCGTGCACTCCGCCCGGCCCGGCCGCGGCCAGCAGCCTGCCCCCCGCTTCGCGCAGGTGCGTTTCGAGGGCCGCCCGCTGGTAGTGGTCGAGCACGTATCCCTCGGCGCCGAGGGCGGCCCTCTTCACGACCTGCCCCGTTTGGCCGACGAAGTACAGGAGCACACAGCGCGGCCCGTCGCCGGGCGGGAGCGGGATCGGCCCCTCGCGGGAGATGTCCAGCTCGCGGAAGCTCGTGGGGTCGACTTCGCGCAGCGCGCCCTGCCCGATGAACGCCGCGAGGAGACGGTCGCCCCCGAAGGGCGCGGGCCGGAAGATGCTCGTCATCCCCGGGGGAACCTCGCGGCGGTCGGAGCGCAGCCGGGCCGCGGCCAGCTCCGGCGTTATGTAGGGGCCGCCGTAGGGCCAGCCGCTTCCTAGCGTGACGTCCATCCGCAGGCCCAGCGCGCGGGCCTTTCGTGCGGCGAAGCCGACGTTGTCGAGGAAGCCGGGCGAGAGGTAGGGCTCGTTGCGAAACCCGCGGGCGGGGTCGTCCAGCGCCATGGGATAGACGACGGCCAGCTCGAAACCTCCGATGCCGCCCTCTTTCATCCTTCGCATCTCGGCTTCGATCTCCTCCCGTGTGACCGAGGGGCCGAACCACCACCAGCGCATCATGATGCGGCTGTCTTGCGGAGGCAGCGCAAACAGTCGTTGCACCTCGACCACGGTCGCGGGGGCGGTCCCCTGCGGATAGCCGAAGGCGGGGAGGAGGCACAGCAGAAGGGCTACTTCCGTCGCGAACCTCATTAGTTCACCGCAAGCCTCCCCAGGAGGGAGCCGGACCTGCCCGCATCCGCTTGGATTCCTGGGACTAGCGACTCGCGAGCCTCCGTCAAAGGCCAAGGCCGCTCAGCAGCGCCTCTACCTGCCTTTCAACTTGCGCGCGGTCATGAAGGATGCGAATCGTCCGGAACAAGCCCTGGAGATACGTGACGATCACCTGCGCCGCCACCGCCGCGTCGAAGCTTTCGGGCAACTCTCCCGCCGCCATCGCCTCATTCAAGCGCTTGGTGAAACACCCGGAGAAGAGCTCCATTTCCGCAACCACGTATTCCCGAAGGTCCCGGGCCGCGAGCACATCACTCGACAGACTACCGGCCAAGAGGCAGACCCGCGGCGTCTTGGGGTCGTCCAGCTCGTCGAGCACCGTCTTGAAGAATGCCCGGACTCCCTCTTTGACGGTCGCTTTCGAAAGCAGCGCGGCCAATCGCCGCCGGCTGACCGTGTCGTTGTAGTGCCGCAAGCACTCAAGATAGAGGTGCTTCTTGCTCTTGACGCTGTTGTAAAACGATCCTTCGCCGATCCGCATCACCCGCAGCAGCTCACGCAGCGAAGTATTCGAATAGCCTTTCTGCCAGAAGAGACGGGTGGCCCTGTCGATCGCATGGTCGTAGTCGAATTCAATTTTTCGACTCATCGGAACTGATCCTATCAGATGTGTAGCGATCGATAAAGAACTCCTTGACAGCCGGATGTGGGCCCCTTATATTCTGTAGGTGTCGCTACAGAATAAATGGGAGTGACTCGAATGAAGGCAATCGTTATCCAGCAATATGGCGGCCCGGAGCAACTAGCCATACGTGAGGTTCCGGAGCCTCAGCCGGCGCCAGGCGAGGTCGTAATAGAGGTCAAGGCGTTCGGCCTGAACCATGCAGAAGTCTATTTCCGCACGGGAGTCTGGGGTGAGGTTGCCAAGATAAGCGGCATCGAGTGTGTGGGCCTGGTCAAGGCCGATGTCGGGGGAAACCTCCGGCCGGGCCAAAAAGTGGCGGCCCTGATGGGCGGCATGGGACGGCTGTTCAACGGGAGCTATGCCCAATACACCCGTGTCCCGGCCGCGAATGTGGTGCCCCTGGAGTCCTCGCTGCCCTGGGCCGAGCTGGCGGCGATCCCAGAGTCCTACGCGACGGCATGGACTTGTTTACACCGCAACCTCGGGCTGAGCAGGGGCCAGGTGCTACTGGTTCGGGGTGCAACCTCGGCCCTTGGTCAGGCGGCCGTGAACGTGGCCGCTCACGCCGGCGCACAGGTCATTGCCACGACTCGCAACCCCGACCGATTTCCCACGCTGAAAGCGATAGGGGCGGACGAACCGCTGCTGGAGGGCCCGGATCTTTCGCGCCGGGTGCGGGCGTTGCGCCCCAAGGGGATCGATGCCGTCCTGGAGCTCGTGGGGACGACCACGCTGCTCGACTCATTGGCCGCCGTCCGTCCCGACGGTCGCGTCTGCATGGCCGGATTTCTAGGCGGCGGCGCTCCCATCGCGTCATTCGATCCCCTGCTGCACATGCCCAGTTGTGTTCACCTCAGCTTCTTCGCGAGCGCCTTCACCTTCGGCTTGCCGGAGTACCCCCTCTCCGACGTCCCCCTTCAGACCATCGTCGATCGGGCGGCGGCGGGGATCTATCGTGCGAAGCCCACCAAATGCTTCCGGTTCGACGACATTCAGGAGGCCCATCGATTGATGGAGACAAGCGGGGCGAACGGAAAGATCGTCGTCACCGTGGACTGAGCCGCCGAAAGTCCGAACCTACCTATGGCCGGCCGAAGGGGCTTCCGTCCGCCTCCGGTACTTGGTAGTGACGTGCCAGATCGGAGTGCCCTCGGCCACGCCCTCCGAGACGAGTGTGAAAGACGTGGGCGAGATATCGATAAACGAGTCTTTGAAAACCACGCTCTTGGCCTGAATTCTCTCCTCCCAGGTGTTGACGAAGCGGTCGCCCTCCCAGACGCCGGTCCCCCGGAGCCCGCAGCCGTCGTCATTGGAGCACGTGAAGACCCGGTAGACCCCGGATTTCGGGTCCCACCAGAAGATGCCAAGGAAACGCAGTTCCCCAGCGGAACCGTTCGATTTGTATTCCTCCAGGAGGGAGAATCCAGGGCCAGCCTTGAGGGAGGCGACGCCTTGCCGCGTGCCGACACTCCGGGATTGGCTGATTTCGAAGCTCTCGCTGACGCTCCAGTCGCCCGTGAAAGCTTGGAGGAGTCGGGCCATTTCTGGGGACGGCCCCAGCCGGCTTGCGGCGGGCTCTCGTGGGTCGGCGTTGTCCGCTGATCCCCAGGACCCGCCAAGGGCGACAAGGAAGATCAGCATCACCCTGAGTCTTTTCACTATGTCTCCCGATAGCGAAGAAGCTGAGCGGTTCTGGTTCGTAAAGATAGAGATCACGATCGGGCCGCGGTCGGCGTACAGCGCGCGGTGGCCGTGGTAGGGATTCGGCTATGATCCCGCCCAAGGAGAGACCTCATGCACAACCTCCTTTTCGTTCTCGTTGCTGCCGCTGCTACCGCAGGCTCCCGCGGGGCGCCAGCCTCGACCCCGCATGGTATTACCATCGATACCCTTCTCGACATCAAGCATCCCTCCCGGGCAGCGTGGTCTCCGGACGGCCGCCGGATCGCTTTCGTGTGGGACCGGGCGGCCGTACAGAACCTGTGGGTGGTCGACGCGGCCGCGGGCGGCCCCGCTCCCTTGACCCGCTATGCCGACGGCCTCATCGACGGCTTCTTCTGGGGCCGGAACGGAGAGAGCCTCTACTTCGAGCGGAACGGCGACCTGTGGCAGGTGGCGGCCTCGGCCGGCGCCGAGCCTCGTGCGGTATGGACCACACCCCAGTCGGAGAGCGGGGTCACGCCGTCGCCGGACGGAGGACGTGTCGTCTTCGTGCGGAACGGCGATCTGTGGGTCCGGAGCTTGTCCGACGGGGGCGAGAGGCGGCTAACGGAGACGCCGGGGACGGAGGAGGGGGCGGTCTGGTCCCCCGACGGCGAGAGGGTGGCGTTCACCGTCACCTCGAGCGTCCCCCAGGAGGAGTCCCCCGAATATGCGGGGCCGAAGATCGCCTTCCGCCGAGAGGAGGGATTCAACGTCCACGTCGGCGTGGTCCCGGCCGCCGGCGGTCAACCGGTCAGCGTGGCGCGGGGTACCGGCAACGAGACGGCGCCGCGCTGGGCCGACGCCACCCACCTGACACTGCAGCGGGAGAGCGCAGACCTGACGACCCGGGAGGTTCTCCTCGCGGATGCGATCACGGGCGAGGCCCGCGTTCTGCACCGGGATGTGGATCCGAAGTGGTGGAGCCTCGACTTCCTGGGAGCTGATCCCCTCCCCTCGCCGGACGGGCGCTGGATCGCGTTCATCAGCGACAGCGACGGCTGGGACCACCTTTACCTCGTTCCCTCCTCGGGGGGGCCGGCGGTTCAGCTGACCAAGGGCGCGTATGAGGTGAGCCGGCCCGCCTGGTCCCCCGACGGGAAGCAGATCGCCTTCGATGCGAATCCGGGGGACAACCCGGGAGCCCGTCAGCTCGTGGTGGCCGAGATCGGCTCTGATCCGGGCTCCGCCCGGCTTCTGACCTTGACCGGGGGCCGAGGGACCAATGTGGCGGCCAGCTGGTCGCCGGATGGAACACGCCTCCTCTATCAGCACACGGATCCCCAAAATCCCGCCGACTGGTTTGTCCTGGAAGCCCGGGCATCGGCCGCGCCCCGACGCTTGACCGACTCGCTGCCCCCCAGCCTGGACCGGTCTAGTTTCGCGGAGCCACGGCTAGTCCGCTATCCCGCACCCGACGGGCAGCAGGTGCCCGCGTACCTTTTCGTGCCGAAGGGACTCGACCGCTCCCACCGGCATCCCGCCATCATCTGGGTCCATGGCGACGGCATTACCCAGAACTTCGACGGCTGGCACGTTCGTCGCGACTATGCCGTCTACTACAGCGTCCACCAATACCTTCTCCAGCGCGGCTACGTCGTGCTGGCCGTGGACTACCGGGGCAGCATCGGCTACGGGAAGGCCTGGCGTCAGGGGCACTACCGCGACCTCGGGGGCGGGGATTATCAGGACATCGCAGCGGGAGTGGGGTACCTGAAAAGCCTCGGTTACGTGGACGAGAAGCGGGTGGGCGTCTGGGGGCTGAGTTACGGCGGCTACATGGCGCTGCAGGCCCTGACCGTCACCCCCGAGCTCTTCCGCTGCGCGATCGACGTGGCGGGGGTCGAGGACTGGCGCGACTGGTTCCATGACCCGGGCGGGTCCTGGATCCGCGGCCGTCTGGGTCGGCCGGACGAGAACCCCGATCTCTACGAGCGGACCGCGCCCATTCATAAGATTGAGCGCATCGTGCGGCCGCTTCTCGTGATGCATGGAACGGCCGACGTCAACGTGCCCTTTTTGGAATCCGTGCGGCTTCTGGACGTCGGGCTCAAAGCAGGGAAGGACATCGACTTCGTGATGTACCCGGGGGAGTTCCACTACTTCCATCGGGCCCACGTTCTCCGCGACGCCTGGCAAAGGGTGGAGCGCTTTTTCGATCTGCACCTGAGTGGATCCAAGAATCCGTGATTCTCTTACCACTCGCCGCCGCCCTTTCGATGAGGAGCCGATCACTGGCCGAGAGATAACTGAAGTTGGTGCTCAAGCACGCTGCAAAGAGTGTTTGGCGGCGTGGACCTCCTGATAACCAGAACTAAGACATGTTATGAGCGCCATGACCTTCGTCGCTGTTGGCGGGGACCGCGCACGCTTGGATTGCTTTTGGTCCTTGTTTTCTGAAACCTGGCCTCCTATGCTTCCCGGACGACCGACCAATCGATGATTTGGGCTGTCGACCAATGGTATGAAGCGGACGAGCCCCGACAAGACCGAGGCTCGCCCGGCCCGCCGGTTATCCAGGCGTTCACCCGACGTATGAAGGCTCAGCGGGATGGCTGACCTCATTACTCTGGTAGCGATCCTCGCCTGCGCGCTATTCGCGGGAGCTGCGATCTACATCAACCTCGTCGAGCATCCGGCCCGTCTGTCATGCGGGACGGAGATCGCCGCCAGGCAGTGGGCGCCCAGCTACAAGCGCGCCACGGTGATGCAGGCTTCCCTCGCCATGGTCGCCGGCCTCGCCGGACTCATCCGATGGCTGCAGAGCGGCCGCGTCTTGTGGCTCTGCGGGGCCATGGCGATCCTGGCCGTGGTGCCGGTCACCCTTGTGGTCATCTTTCCCACCAACAAGAGGCTGCTGGAGCCCGGACGGGACCTTGGGTGCGAAGAGACGAGAGCGCTCCTCGTCGCATGGGGTCGGCTGCACGCAATCAGAAGCGCCCTGAGTCTGATCGGATCCGCCCTCTTCATCTTGGCTACTACGCATGATTGAGTCGCGGGCGAATAGGAGGTGCAGCCGACGAACCGACGGCCCGATCGACCGAAAGGTGAGGCCGGTGGCACCCAGAAGAACATGGCGTCGCGGACGCATCATCGCAGAGCTACGCAGCAGCGTGCTCGTGAAGCACGTGGGGGCCCTGGCTCTCGCCGGCTGCCTGACCCGCGGGGTCGCTTGAAGCCATAGCGAACATCC
>DATMQU010000745.1:0-7888 GCA_035566715.1 Vicinamibacteria bacterium | reverse complement strand
CTCCGCCCGCAAGACCGGCTACTTCGGCCTCGCCAAGCGCGAGGAGATCGACTACGTGGACGTGTCGCCCAAGCAGCTGGTGTCGGTGGCGGCCTCCCTCGTGCCCTTCCTCGAGAACGACGACGCCAACCGGGCCCTCATGGGCTCCAACATGCAGCGCCAGGCCGTGCCCCTCCTGCGCGCGGAGGCGCCCCTGGTGGGCACGGGCATGGAGCACATCACGGTCAAGGACTCGGGGGCGGCCGTGGTCTGCCGACGGGCGGGGGTGGTGGACTCCGCGGACTCCCGCCGGATCATCATCCGGGTGGAGGCCCAGGAGGGCCCCGACAAGGGCAAGGAGATCGGGGCCGACATCTACAACCTGACCAAGTTCAAGTGCTCGAACCAGAACACGAGCATCAACCAGAAGCCGATCGTGAAGGTGGGCTCGCACGTGGCCAAGGGGCAGATCCTGGCCGACGGGCCCTGCACCGACCTGGGCGAGCTGGCCCTGGGCCGCAACGTGCTCGTGGCCTTCATGCCCTGGCGCGGCTACAACTTCGAGGACGCCATCCTGGTCAGCGAGAAGCTGGTCAAGGACGATATGTACACCTCGATCCACATCGAGGAGTTCGAGATCGAGGCCCGCGACACCAAGCTGGGACCGGAGGAGGTCACCCGCGACATCCCCAACGTCTCCGAGTCCCTCCTCAACAACCTGGACGAGAGCGGAATCATCCGGATCGGCGCCAGTGTGAAGCCGGGCGACATCCTGGTGGGCAAGGTCACGCCCAAGGGCGAGACCCAGCTCACCCCCGAGGAGAAGCTGCTGCGCGCGATCTTCGGGGAGAAGGCGGGGGACGTGCGCGACGCCTCCCTCGTTTGCCCTCCCGGCATCGAGGGGATCGTGGTGGACGTCAAGATCTTCTCCCGCAAGGGCGTGGAGAAGGACGAGCGGGCCCGCCAGATCGAGGACGCCGAGCTCTTCATGATGGAGAAGAACCTGCGGGACGAGATCCGCATTCTCCAGGATGAGCGCGACAAGCGCATCGAGGACCTGCTGGAGGGCAAGAGCGCCACCGCCGACCTCGTCAACGCCAAGGGCGAGCGGGTGATCAAGAAGGGACAGGAGTTGAGCCGCGACGTCCTGCAGAAGCTTCGCCACTCCGACATCCTGAAGCTCCGGGTGAAGGGGGAGGACGACGAGGACATGGATGCCGAGCTCTCCGAGGTCGTGGACAAGACCGAGCGCCAGATCGAGGTCCTGAAGGCCTTGTTCGTGGAGAAGGAGAGCCGGCTGAAGCGGGGGGACGAGCTGCCCCCCGGGGTCATCAAGCTGGTCAAGGTCTTCGTGGCCATGAAGCGCAAGCTCAGCGTGGGGGACAAGATGGCGGGCCGCCACGGCAACAAGGGGGTCATCGCCCGCATTCTGGCCGATGAGGACATGCCCTACCTCCCGGACGGCACCCCGGTGGAGATCGTGCTGAACCCCCTGGGCGTCCCCTCCCGCATGAACGTCGGCCAGATCCTGGAGACCCACCTCGGGTGGGCGGCCAAGGTCCTGGGCCTGCATTTCGCGAGCCCGGTCTTCGACGGAGCGACGGAGAAGGAGATCAAGGGCTACCTCGTGCAAGCCAACGATCGGGAGGGGGAGGTCAACAACCTGCGGCCGAACCTCCTGAACGCGGGCAAGATCACGCTCGTCGACGGCATGACCGGAGAGCGCTTCGAGCAGAAGGTCACGGTCGGCTACATCTACATGCTCAAGCTCTCCCACCTCGTGGACGACAAGATCCACGCCCGCTCCATCGGCCCCTACTCCCTGATCACCCAGCAGCCGCTGGGGGGCAAAGCCCAGTTCGGCGGCCAGCGGTTCGGGGAGATGGAGGTCTGGGCCCTGGAGGCCTATGGGGCGGCCCACATCCTGCAAGAACTGCTCACCGCCAAGTCGGACGACGTCTACGGCCGGGCCAAGATCTACGAGGCCATCGTCAAGGGGGACACCGTGTTCACGCCCGGCCTGCCCGAGTCATTCAACGTGCTGATCCGCGAGCTTCAGAGCCTGTGCCTGGACGTGGAGCTCATCAAGGCCAAGCACTGAGGCGGAGCGTGGTCGATCGGGGACGATTAATCGAGGTCAATACATGAGTCTGATGATTCCCATGAGGCCGAACCTGGAAGCCGGACGGGTGGTGATCGACTTCGACTCCATCAAGATCCGGCTCGCCAGCCCGGAGAAGATCCGGTCCTGGTCCCACGGCGAGGTCACCAAGCCGGAGACCATCAACTACCGGACCTTCAAGCCGGAGCGGGACGGTCTGTTCTGCGCCAAGATCTTCGGTCCCATCACGGACTGGGAGTGCCTCTGCGGCAAGTACAAGCGCATGAAGCACCGGGGCGTGATCTGCGACAAGTGCGGGGTGGAAGTCACGCAGTCCAAGGTGCGCCGCGAGCGCATGGGCCACATCGAGCTCGCCTGCCCCGTGTCCCACGTCTGGTTCTTCAAGGGCTTGCCGAGCCGCATCGGCCACCTGCTGGACATCAGCCTGCGCGACCTGGAGCGCATCCTCTACTTCGAGTCCTACGTGGTCGTGGATCCCGGGGACTGCCCGGAGGTGAAGCGCCAGGAGCTGGTGAGCGACGACCGCTACCGGCAGCTGCGGGAGAAGTACGCCAAGCTGCGCTGCGCGATGGGGGCGGAAGCCATCAAGGAGCTCCTGCGGCGGGTAGACGTGGAGAAGGACGCAGTAGAGCTGCGCGAGAAGATGCGGACCGAGAACTCGGTCCAGAAGAAGATCAAGTACGCCAAGCGGCTCAAGGTGGTGGAGGCCTTTCGCAAGAGCGGCAACAAGCCGGAGTGGATGATCCTGGACGCGATCCCGGTCATCCCCCCCGAGCTCCGGCCCCTCGTGCCCCTGGACGGCGGCCGTTTCGCGACCTCCGACCTGAACGACCTCTACCGGCGGGTGATCAACCGCAACAACCGTCTGAAGAAGCTGATCGAGCTGCGCGCCCCTGACGTCATCGTGCGCAACGAGAAGCGCATGCTGCAGGAGGCGGTGGATGCCCTCTTCGACAACGGGCGCCGGGGCCGGGTTCTGCGGGGGGCCAACAACCGCCCCCTCAAGTCCCTCTCGGACACCCTGAAGGGCAAGCAGGGCCGGTTCCGCCAGAACCTGCTCGGCAAGCGGGTGGACTACTCGGGCCGCTCCGTGATCGTGGTCGGCCCGGAGCTAAAGCTCCACCAGTGCGGCCTGCCCAAGAAGATGGCCCTCGAGCTCTTCAAGCCCTTCATCTACAGCAAGCTTGAGAAGGAAGGCCTCGTCACCACCATCAAGGCGGCCAAGGAGATGGTGGAGCAGCAGCGGCCGGAGGTCTGGGACTTCCTGGAGGACGTGATCCGCGAGCACCCCGTGCTCCTGAACCGCGCCCCCACCCTGCACCGGCTGGGCATCCAGGCCTTCGAGCCCATTCTGGTCGAGGGCAAGGCCATCAAGATCCATCCCCTGGTCTGCACGGCCTTCAACGCGGACTTCGACGGGGACCAGATGGCGGTGCACGTCCCCCTCTCCCCCGAGGCGCAGATCGAGGCCAGCGTGCTCATGCTGTCCTCCAACAACATCCTCTCCCCCGCCAACGGGCAGCCCATCGCCATCCCCAGCCAGGACATCGTGCTCGGCTGCTACTACCTCACCAAGGAGAAGAAGGGGACCAAGGGCGAGGGGCGGGCTTTCGCCAGCATCGATGACGTGGTCATCGCCCTCGAGCACGAGGAGGTCGAGACCCTCACCCCCATCCGCCTCATGTACTCGGGGGAGCTGATCGACCTCACCACCGTCTACGACGACCAGGACGTGATCCACACCGAGGTCCAGAGCGTCCAGAGACAGATCCTCAACACCACGGTGGGACGGGTCATCCTGAACGACCACCTTCCCCCCGGCCTCCCCTTCGTGAACGGCCTCCTCCGCAAGAAGGGCCTCCAGCTGCTCGTGCAGTACGGCTACCTGCGCTTCGGCCTGGAAAAGACGGTGGAGATGCTGGACGCCATCAAGAATCTGGGCTTCCTCTACGCCACCAAGGCCGGGATCTCCATCGGCATCGACGACCTCGTGATCCCGGAGGTCAAGGACAAGCTGGTCTCCTCCGCCCAGAAGGAGGTCATCGACGTCGAGAAGCAGTATCTGGACGGCGCCATCACCAACGGCGAGCGCTACAACAAGGTGATCTCCATCTGGTCCAGCGTCACGGAAAAGGTGGCGGACGCCATGTTCAAGGAGATGGAGAAGCAGGACCAGGACGGGGCGGAGTTCAACCCCATCTACATCATGGCCGACTCCGGGGCCCGCGGCTCCAAGCAGCAGATCCGGCAGCTGGCGGGCATGCGCGGCCTCATGGCGCGGCCCAGCGGGGAGATCATCGAGAACCCCATCACCTCGAACTTCCGCGAGGGTCTCACCGTGCTGCAGTACTTCATCTCCACCCACGGGGCCCGCAAGGGTCTCGCCGACACCGCGCTCAAGACCGCGGACTCGGGCTACCTGACCCGACGCCTGGTGGATGTCTCCCAGGACGTGATCATCAGCGACCACGACTGCGGCACCGTGGACGGGATCGAGATCAAGCCCATCATCGAGTCGGGGGAGGTCATCGAGCCCCTGCGCGACCGCATCGTGGGCCGGGTGAGCCTGGAGAACATCAAGGATCCCTTCGGGGGCCAGGTCATCGTGAAGATCAACGAGGAGATCACGGAAGAGACCGCCAACGCCATCCAGGCCTCGGGAATCGAGAAGGTAAAGATCCGCTCCGTGCTCACCTGCGAGTCGCAGCGCGGGGTGTGCGCGCTCTGCTACGGCCGCGACCTGGCCACCGGCAAGCTGGTGGAGATGGGGATGGCGGTGGGCGTGATCGCCGCCCAGTCCATCGGGGAGCCCGGCACGCAGCTCACCATGCGCACGTTCCACATCGGGGGGACGGCCAGCCACCGCACCGAGCAGACGACGCTCGAAGCCAAGAACGGGGGGATCGTCAAGTTCCACAACCTGACCACGGTCAAGAACAAGAAGGGCGACCTCGTGGTCATGAACCGCTCGGGCGCGCTCATCATCCACGACCAGAAGGGCCGCGAGCGGGAGCGCCACGCGGTGGTGTACGGGGCCAAGCTGAAGGTCAAGGAGGGGTCGGATGTGAAGCAAGGCCAGCTCCTGGTGGAGTGGGACCCTTACTCCTTCACCATCCTGACCGAAGAGGAAGGACAGGTGGCCTTCCGGGACGTGCTCGACGGACAGACCGTGCACGAGCAGGTGGACGAGAACACGGGGATGGCCGCCCTCGTCATCATGGAGTCCCCGGACGAGAAGAAGCAGCCGCGCATCGAGATCAAGGACGGCAAGGGCAAGGTGCAGCGGAAGTACCTCCTGCCCTCGGGCGCCCACCTCATGGTGGAGGACGGCCAGGAGGTGGCGGCGGGGGACGTGCTGGCCAAGATCCCGCGGGAGACGGCCAAGACCAAGGACATCACGGGCGGTCTGCCCCGGGTGGTGGAGCTGTTCGAGGCCCGGCGGCCCAAGGAGCCCGCGGTCATCACCGAGATCGACGGGGGAGTGAAGTACGGAGACGTGGCCAAGCAGCACCGCAAGATCTTCGTGACCGGCGACGATGGGGACCAGCGCGAGTACCAGCTCCCCCGCGGTGCCCACATCAACGTCCAGGAGGGCGAGCGGGTCAAGGCCGGGGAGCCCCTCATGGACGGACCCATCGATCCCCACGACATCCTGCGGGTGCGGGGGGAGAAGGAGCTGCAGCGGTACCTGGTGGACGAGATCCAGGAGGTCTACCGCCTGCAGGGCGTGAACATCAACGACAAGCACATCGAGGTCATCGCCCGGCAGATGATGCGCTGGGTCAAGATCGAGGACGTAGGGGAGACGGAGTTCCTGATCGACGAGGTCGTGGACAAGTTCCGCTTCCTGGCCGACAACGAGCGGATGGTGGGCCAGGGTAAGAAGCCGGCCACGGGCCGGCCCCTGCTCTTGGGCATCACCAAAGCGTCGCTCTCCACGGATTCCTTCATCTCCGCGGCCAGCTTCCAGGAGACGACCCGCGTGCTCACCGAGGCCGCCATCAGCGGGAAGGTGGACTACCTCCGGGGCCTCAAGGAGAACGTGATCATGGGCCGGCTCATCCCCGCGGGCACGGGGATGGAGTTCTACCGCCGGATCAAGATCCCGGAGGACGTCGTGGAGCGCCCCGCCCCCGGCCTGGAGGGCTCTTACGAGGCCGAGTACCTGGTGGAGCCCGAGCACATCAAGGAGGGGGCGGAAGTCTAGCCTCCCCGCGAGCGCGCCCCCCGCGGTGTGTGGAAGATCACAGCCGGGGGGGCGTCGCCCGCCGCATCCTCCTTCCCGCGGACCGACGACACCGTCCGTCAGCGGTCAGGGAGGGGGTTCCAACATGCGGCGCGCACGCTCGGCCGGGGTCCTGGCCCTGGCCACGCTCCTTGCCTGCCGGGCCCAGGAGAAAGCGCCCGAGGTCTCCGGTCTCATCGCCGACCTAAGGGGAGCCGACTCCGGGAAGAGCGGCCAAGCCAACCTCGCCCTCATCCGCATCGGCGAGCCCGCGGTGCCCGAGCTCATAGAGATGCTGAGAGGCGAGGACCCGCGGCTGCGCGGCATCGCCGCCTCGACGCTTTGGGGGATGGGTCCCAAGGGGAAGGCCGCCGTCCCCGCTCTGGCGGAGACCCTCTCCGACAAGGACCCCGCGCTGCGGACATCCGCCGCCATGGCCCTCGAGAGCATGGGTGCGGAGGCCAGGGACGCGGTCCCCGCCCTCGCCCGGGTCTTGGGCGATCACGACAACCGCCCGCGTCAGGCCGCGGTGAGGGCGCTGGGCGCGATGGGTCCCGCCGCCCGGGAGGCCCTGCCCGCCCTGACCCACGCCACCAAGCGGATCTCCTGGCCGGAGGCTGAGGAGGCCATCCGGTTGATCCAGGGCCGCTAGCGCCCGCGGCCGGGTGAGCGCGGCGGGGCGTCGGCCAGCTCCCTTCCGACCCGAGGTTACTGGAGGCGGTCCTGGCCATTCCATAAACGCGAGCGGCTACGGGCTTTTCTCCGGGAGGGCCCCGACTTTCGGGACCCTCGTCCGCAAGACGCCGCCTCTGCCTACCGAACGTACCCCAGGGCCCTCAGGGCCTCGAGCTGCTCCGGGGACACTGTCGCCGCCTGGGTCCCCGTGCCGGTGTGCATGAGGGTCGCGAGCTGCGGCTCGAGGACCTTGCGGTACCGCTCCGCGAGCTCAGGATGCTCGAAGGCCACGTTGCGGAGCTCCTGGGGGTCGTGCGTCACGTCATACAGCTCTTGGACGCCGTTGGCCCGCAGCAGGAAGCGCCACTGTCCGTGCTCGACGAGGACGGCGGGCAGGCCGTAGAGGTTTCCCCCCGAAAAGCGCGCCGGCGCCGCCGGCGCTTCCGTCCCCCCGCGAGGCCCCCAGAGACCTGTGAGCGAGCGCCCTTCGTCAGGAGACTGCGGGACCATCGCCGGCAAGCCCGCCAGGTCGACGAGGGTGGGCGCGATGTCGACCAGACCCACCACGGTGTCTACCTTCCGTCCCTCCGGTGCGGCCCCGGCGCCCCAAAAGACGAGGGGGATCCAGGTCACCTCGCGGTAGTAGTCATGGCCGTGCTCGAAATGGCCGTGGTCCCAGAACTCCTCGCCGTGGTCCGCGGTCAACGCGGCCACCACCGGCCTCTTCGCGCGATGGGCGCGCAAGGCCTCGAACAGGCGGCCGACGTGCTGGTCGGTGTAGGCCACCGCCCCCGCGTAGTACTGCCGGAGCCGGTCGCGGTCCCGGGGGCCGAGCCAGAGGGAACCGCTGCGAACGAGGTCGGTGGCTGCGAAGATCTCGCCGACCA
>DATMQU010000744.1:0-16663 GCA_035566715.1 Vicinamibacteria bacterium | reverse complement strand
CCCAAGCCCTAATGAGGCCCTCCCCGATGTTCCCCCCGTTCGCCCGTGCCCTCGCCGTCCTGGCCCTGATCCTGGCCGGCCTCTCCGCGGCCTGCTCGAACACCAACCCCACCGCCCCCACTCCGGGTGTCGACCTGGCCGTCATCACCCTCAGCGTCGACCCCAACCCCATCGTCGCCACGCCCTCCGCGAGCCCGGGCTTCTCCTTCGCTGTCCAGTTCACGGTCATCATCCAGGAGACGTCGGGGGTGGGCGGTAATATGCAGCTCGTGAGGTCCACCCTCTTTGATCCCGTCACCGGCCAGACGGTGGCCCTCAACACCTACGACGACAAGGACCTCATCGTCTTCTCCGGCACCAACCGCGTCGATCCCAAGGGCACCCTGAAGGTGACCCAGATCCTCAACTACACGATCGCCTCCAACAACCTCACCAAAGCCGCCAACCTCACCGTCTTCATCCAGTTCAAGGACGACCATGGCAACGTCCTGACCCAATCGCAGCTTGTCCAGGTGATCTGAAGTGCCGCGCTCCCGGGCGAGCGGGATCCTTCTGCATCCGACCTCGCTCCCCGGCCCGTACGGCATCGGCGAACTGGGCCCTGAGGCCCGCGCCTTCGTGGACTTCCTGGCCGACACCGGCCAATCCCTGTGGCAGGTCCTGCCCCTGGGCCCGACCGGCTACGGCGACTCCCCCTATCAGTGCTTCTCCGCCTTCGCCGGCAACCCCCTTCTCATCAGCCTGGAGCGCCTCGCGCAGGAGGGGCTGCTGTCGGGGGCGGACCTCAAGGGGGCGCCGCCCTTCGCGAAGCACGAGGTGGATTTCGGGGCCGTCATCGATTTCAAGCGGCCCCTCTTGCGCCGCGCCGGCGAGACCTTCGAGAGGACGGCCTCGGCCGGCCAGCGCCAGGCGTTCGAGGCCTTTTGCCGGAAGGAGGCCGCCTGGCTGCCCGACTTCGCGCTCTTCATGGCCCTGAAGGAGTCCCAGGACGGCGAAAATTGGCCGGCCTGGGATCGCCCCCTTTCCACGCGCGAACCGGAGGCGTTGGCCAAGGCCGCCCGCGAGCACGCCCGGGAGGTGCGGGGGCAGGAGCTCGCGCAGTTCCTCTTCTTCGGCCAATGGGCGGACTTGCGCGCCTACGTCCACAAGCGGGGGATCCGCATCATGGGCGACATCCCCATCTTCGTGGCCCACGACAGCGCCGACGTCTGGGCCCACCCGGAGCTGTTCTACCTAGCCGCGGACGGCACCCCCGCCTACGTGGCGGGCGTGCCCCCCGATTACTTCAGCGCCACCGGCCAGCTGTGGGGGAACCCGCTCTATCGCTGGGACGTGCTGGCCCGCAACGGATACGCCTGGTGGATCGAGCGTTTCCGCTCCACCCTCTCCCGGGTGGACTCCGTGCGCCTGGATCACTTCCGCGGATTCGAGGCCTACTGGGAGGTGCCGGGGCGGGAGACCACGGCCGTCAACGGACGCTGGGTCAAGGGGCCGGGGGCTCAGCTCTTCGAGGCCCTGGAGGCCGCGTGCGGGAAGCTGCCGGTGGTGGCCGAGAACCTGGGCGTGATCACGCCCGAGGTGGAGGCGCTGCGCGAGCGCTTCGGGTGGCCGGGGATGGCCATCCTGGAGTTTGCCTTCGGCAGCGACGACTCCGCGGATACCTTCAAGCCCCACAACTACCCGCGGGACCTCGTGGTCTACACCGGCACCCACGACAACGACACCATCGTGGGCTGGTGGACGTCGGGGGTGGGGGACAGCACGCGCAAGCCGCAGGAGGTCGAGCGGGAGCGGAGGTTCTGCTTGAAATACCTGGGCACGGATGGGAAGGAGATCCACTGGACCTTCATCCGTACCCTGCTCATGTCGGTGGCCGACACCGCGATCGTCCCCCTCCAGGACGTGCTCGGTCTGGGCAGCGAGGCCCGCATGAACCTGCCCGGCCGGCCCGGCGGCAACTGGCGCTGGCGGTACACTCCCGGGCAGATCACCGACGCGATCCGGGAGCGTCTCCGGGAGATGACCAAGATCTACGGGCGGGCCCCCAGGCCGGACGCCGACGCCCCCGCCTGAAGCGGGGCCCCCGCCCTAAGGGCGCCCCGATCCGTCGGCAGGAGGAGCTCGCATGGACAAGCCGCGACTGAGCTTCTGGCAGATCTGGAACATGAGCTTCGGCTTCCTGGGCATCCAGTTCGGGTGGGGCCTGCAGATGGCGAACATGAGCGCCATCTACGAGTACCTGGGCGCCTCCCCGGACCAGATCCCCATGCTCTGGCTGGCCGCGCCCCTCACCGGCCTGCTCGTCCAGCCCGTCATCGGCAGCATGAGCGACCGCACCTGGGGCCGGCTGGGACGACGGCGCCCCTACTTCCTGACCGGGGCCTTGCTCAGCTCCGCCGCGCTCCTCCTCATGCCCAACTCCTCTGCCCTCTGGATGGCGGCCGGCCTGCTCTGGATCCTGGACGCCTCCATCAACGTGAGCATGGAGCCCTTCCGCGCTTTCGTGGCCGACCTCCTGCCCGAGGACCAGCGCACCCGCGGCTTCGCCATGCAGAGCCTCTTCATCGGCCTGGGGGCGGTGGTGGCCTCGGCCCTCCCCTGGCTCATGACCCACCTCTTTGGCGTCGGGGGCGCGGGCGGGCCGGTGCCGGGCATCCCCCTGAACGTGAAGCTCTCGTTCTACCTGGGCGCGGTGGCCTTCCTGGGGGCGGTCCTCTGGACCATCGTGAGCACAAAGGAGTACCCGCCCGAAGACCTCGAAGCCTTTCGGCGCGGGCAGAGGGAAAAGGCGGGCCTCCTCGCGGGCGCGCGGGAGATCCTCTCCGCGATCGCCCAGATGCCGGAGACCATGAGACGGCTGGCCTGGGTGCAGGTCTGCACCTGGTTCGGCCTGTTCTGCATGTGGCTCTATTTCCCGGTGGCCGTGGCCCACAACGTCTTTGGGGCCCCCGATCAGGCCTCGCCCCTCTACCGCGAGGGGGTGGAGTGGGCGGGCGTCTGCTTCGCCGCCTACTCGGCGGTCTGCTTCGCCTTCTCCTTTGCCCTGCCCGCGATCGCGCGGGTCTTGGGCCGCCGCGCCACCCATACCCTGTGCCTGCTGACGGGGGCGGCGGGTCTTCTCTCGGTGGGCGTGATCCACAGCAAGCTCCCCCTCCTTCTCGCCATGGCCGGGGTGGGCGTCGCCTGGGCCAGTACCCTCTCCATGCCCTACGCCATCCTGGCCGGCTCCATACCCCCCGCGCGCACCGGTACCTACATGGGCATCTTCAACTTCTTCATCGTCATTCCCGAGATCGTGGCCTCTCTCGGCTTCGGCTGGGTCATGCTCCACCTCCTCGCCAACAACCGCCTGGCGGCGGTGACCGCGGGGGGTGGTTTCATGGGCCTGGCCGCCCTCCTCATGCAGCGCGTCCGCGAGGAAAGCCCCGAGCGGGTGAGCGCGGGGCGGCCCGCCCTGGAGGGGGCGGAGAAATGAGGGCCCGGCCGCTCGCGGGCCTCGGCCTCGTGCTCGTCCTGGCCGGGGTCGCCGCGGAGGGATCGGCGCTCGCCCCGGAGGTGGCGAAGGTGGAGCCGCCCGTCTGGTGGCCCCGCCACTCCATCGACCCCGTGAGGCTGCTGGTGCGGGGGCGGAACCTGGGGGGAGCGCGCGTGGAGGCCGCGGCGGCCGGGCTCCGGGCGCGGGCGACGCGCGTGAACGAGGCCGGGACGTACCTCTTCCTGGACGTGCACGTCGAGGCGGGGGCCGCCCCCGGGCCGCACCCGATCCGGATCCGCACCGCGGGCGGGGCGGCCGACGTTCCCTTCGACCTCCTGCCCCCGCTGCCGCGCGGGGGCCGCTTCCAGGGCTTCTCGCCCGAAGACGTGGTCTACCTCGCTATGCCCGACCGGTTCGCGAACGGGGATCCCACCAACGACGACCCCCCCGCCTCGAAGGGGCTCTTCGACCGCAGCAAGGCGCGCTACTACCACGGGGGCGACCTGCAGGGGATCGTCGACCACCTGCCTTACCTCAAGGACCTGGGCGTCACCGCGCTCTGGCTCACGCCCTGGTACGACAACGCCAACCAGCTGAACCAGCGCGAGCGCTACGAGAACGAGGCCATCACCGACTATCACGGCTATGGCGCCACCGATTTCTACGGGGTGGAGGAGCACTTTGGTACCCTGGCCAAGCTCAAGGAGCTGGTGGAGGCCGCCCACGGACGGGGGATCAAGGTCATCCAGGACCAGGTGGCCAACCATACCGGCCCCTATCATCCCTGGGTCACGGATCCTCCCACCCCCACCTGGTACAACGGCACGGAGGCGCGTCACCTCGCCAACACCTGGCAGACCTGGACCCTGCAGGACCCCCACGCCACCCCGGAGACACAAGAGGCCACGCTCCAGGGCTGGTTCATAGACATCCTCCCCGACCTCAATCAGGACGACCCCGAGGCGGCCCGCTATCTGATCCAAAACGCGCTCTGGTGGGTGGGCATCACGGGCCTGGACGGCATCCGCCAGGACACCCTGCCGTACGTGCCCCGCCGCTTCTGGCGCGAGTGGACGGCCGCGCTCAAGCGCGAGTACTCCCGGCTCACCGTGGTGGGAGAGGTCTCCGATGGCGACCCGGCCCTGGTCTCGTTCTTCCAGGGGGGCGTGGCCCGCCCCGACGGCATCGACACCGGGGTGGACGCCCTGTTTGATTACCCCCTCTACTACAAGGTTCGGGAGGCTTTCGCCCGCGGGAAGCCGCTCCCCGCCGTGGCCGCGATGCTGGCCCACGACCATCTCTACCGAGATCCCGCTCTCCTCTTCACCTTCCTCGGCCTGCACGACGTGCCCCGCTTCATGAGCGAGCCGGGGGCGAGCGTGCGCGGGCTGTGCCTGGCCTTCACCTTCCTGATGACCGCCCGCGGGACGCCCCTCATCTACTACGGGGACGAGATCGGCATGGTCGGGGGAGACGATCCCGACAACCGCCGCGATTTCCCGGGCGGGTGGAGGGAGGACCCGCGGAGCGCGTTCGGGGACGCGGGCCGGACCCCCGACGAGCAGGCCGTCTTCTCCCACCTGCGGCGGCTCCTCCACCTTCGCGCAGAGCTCTCCCCGCTGCGCCGCGGCTCGTTGGCCAACCTGGCCCTGGGCGAGCACAGCTGGGCCTATGCCCGCGTCGCCAACGGCCAGGGGGTCGTGGTCTTGCTGAACAACGGAGGGGCCGCGGCCGAAATCGACGCCCCCGCCGCTCCCGCCGGCCTCGCGGAAGGCGCCCTCCTCCAGGATCGGCTGGAGGCCGGCCCCCCGCTGCGGGTGGTGAACGGGCGCCTCCGGGCTTCCCTGCCCGGCTGGTCAGGCGCGATCTACACCCTTAAGCCCACGCCCTGATGCGGGCGGCCTTCTGCGCGGCGGCGCTCGGCGTGGCCCTGGCCGGCCTGCCCGCGAGGGCGATGGCCGAGGAGCCCTCCGTCCTCGAGATCTCGGGCGGGGCCTACGACGCCAACAAGAGGCGGGCTCCGGCGGCCGAGGTCGGCCTTCAGTACCGCTCCGGAGGAACGCTTTTCATCCTGCACGCGATGACGGGGGCCATGGTCACGACGAACGGGGCCTTGAACGCCTACGCGGGCTTCAGCTTCGACCTGCCCCTGGGCCGGGCCCCCGTGGTGCGCCTCAGCTTCGCCCCCGGATACTACCGCGCGGGGGGCGGCAAGGACCTCGGCTATCCCCTCGAGTTCCGCTCCGGGATCGAGTTGGGGTGGCGACTGCGCGCCTGGCGGGTGGGGGTGGAGCTCTACCACCTCTCCAACGCGAGCCTGGCCCGCCACAACCCCGGCGAGGAGAGCCTGGTCCTGACCCTGGCCTTCCCCCTCCACCCTTGACGGCGCGCCCCCAAAGCGTTGGTCCCCCCGCTCGTTGAGATCTCGGGGCCCGCTGATATAGAGTTCGCCGTCCGGCAAGGGGATGGCCCCACGACCGTCCGGGGCGGATGGGGATCCCGACCCTCGTCACGCAGGAGGCCGCCATGCTCGTCGCCGCCGCCGCCGTGAGCCACCGGAGCCTGGAGACCCTGGACATCGTCATCATCGGGGTCTACTTCCTGATCATCTTCGGGATCGGCTTCTACTTCTCGCGCAAGGAACGGACGTCGGAGGACTACTTCCTGGCCAGTCGCCACGTGGGCTGGTTCGCGATCGGGGCCTCCCTCTTCGTCTCCAACATCTCCACCGAGCATTTCATCGGGCTGGCCGGCTCCGGGGCCACCTCGGGGCTGGCCGTGGGCCACTTCGAGTGGCTGGCCTGCGTGATCCTCCTCATCCTGGGCTGGGTCTTCGTTCCCTTCTACCTGCGCTCCAACGTCTTCACCATGCCCGAGTTCCTGGAGCGCCGGTTCAGCCGCCAGTGCAGCATCTATCTGGCCAGCGTCTCGATCCTGGCCTACATCTTCACCAAGATCTCCGTCCACCTCTACGCGGCCGCGATCGTGCTGGAGCGGGTGGTGGGCTGGAACCCCATGACGGCGGCGGTGCTGCTGGTGATCGCCACCGGCATCTACACCGTGGCCGGGGGCCTGGCCGCCGTCATCTACACCGATCTGGTCCAGACCCTGATCCTCCTCGCCGGGGCCATCGCTCTCACCTGGATCGGCCTCGACCAGGTGGGCGGGTTCGGCGCCCTCCGGGCGGCGCTGCCCGCGGACTACTTCAGCATGATCAAGCCCATGAGCCACCCGGAGTTCCCCTGGACGGGCATCTTCCTGGGCGCGCCCATCCTGGGCATCTGGTACTGGTGCACGGACCAGGTCATCGTGCAGCGGGTTCTCTCCGCCAAGGACGAGGGGCACGCCAAGGCGGGCACCATCTTCGCGGGCTTTCTGAAGGTGCTGCCCGTCTTCATCCTGGTCCTCCCCGGTCTCATCGCGGTCGCCCTCTATCCCCAGCTCTTCAAGGTGGTGGACGGCCATGTCACCAACGGGGACATTGCCTACCCCACCCTGATCGTCAGCCTGCTCCCCACCGGCCTCGTGGGCCTGATGATCGCGGCCCTGCTCGCCGCCCTCATGGGGGCCATGAGCTCGGTCTTCAACTCCGCCTCCACCATGGTCACCCTCGACTTCTACAAGCGCATCAAACCGGACGCCTCGGACCGCCAGCTGGTGGGCTTCGGCCGCCTGGCCACCGGGGTCATGGTCGTCCTGGGCATCCTCTGGGTGCCCTTCATCCACCTCTTGAGCTCGCAGCTCTACATCTACCTGCAGAGCGTGCAGGCCTACATCAGCCCGCCCATCGCGGTCTGCTTCATCTTCGGCATCCTCTGGCCCCGCCTCAACGGCACGGGGGCCATCAGCTCGCTGCTCGTGGGCTTCGTCCTGGGGGCGGTCCGCTTCGTCCTCGAGGTCCTGGATCGGAGCCGCCACTTCGACTCCCCGGGCATCCGCTGGCTGGTGGACATGAACTTCCTGCACTACGCCATCCTCATGTTCTGGCTCTGTGCGGCCGTGCTCGTGGCGGTGAGTTTCATGGGCCCCGCGCCGGAGCGCAAGAAGCTGGCCGGGCTCACCTTCGCCACCGTGGACCTTAAGCTCGAGACCACCACCGTCAGGGGGCCCAAGTTGGAGAGGGAAACCACGCGGGAGCTCCGCCTGAACCTGCTCTTCACGGGCCTCCTCCTGGCCACCGTGGTCGGCCTATGGATCTACTTCCGGTGAGCGCATGGCGGTCATAACCAGCCTGAGACCCAACCTCTCTCGCGCGGAGGCGATCGCCGCCTTCCGGGAAGGGTGGGCGGGCCGGCTCGGCAGGGGGGAGCTGCGCTCGGTGGCGGAGGCCTTCGTGCCCTTCCGTCTGTACGAGGTCGTGGTCCAAAACGGCGCCCGCCGTCGGCGCTCCTGGTTCGCCCTCGACGCGGTGAGCGGGCTCCTCGATCCGTACCAGTTTGAGGGGCCCCCGGCGCCGGAGGAGCTCCTCTCCCTGGAGACGCGCAACCGGCCGGAGCCCGCGCTGGACGAGGCGGCGGGGCGCCGGCGGCTGGAGGAGAAGCTGAGGCGCCTCGTGTTCCAGAGCGGGTTCTTCCGGGTCCGGAGCCTGGAGTTCCGCTTGGAGCGCGTTCCTCTGGACCTGCATGTCCCCTATTGGATCGGCCTCTACGGGACGACGGCCGTGAGGCGCCTCCGCGTCCTGGACGCGGTGCGGCGTCGCTTCGAGGGGGGCAAGGCGCGCGCTCTCTTCGAGGGCTGGCTCACCCGCCTCGCCTGAGGGGCGGGCCTAGCGGTTGATCTCCCGGATCGTCCAGCCGTCCTTTTCCCGGTCCAGGAGGAGGGTCTGCGGAAAGCTCGCGATCATGGAGCTGTCGATGGTGTCCCGCCGCATGAGCCGCACCGTGGCCTGCCGGACCTGGACCTGGATGGACTGGATGGTGATCTTCACGACCTGGGACTGGACGCTCGCGAAGGCCTTCTGGAGCCGCGCCTCCTCCTCCTTGGTCAGGTTGGGCTTGACGGCTCGGAACAGGGCCAGGTCCTTCTGCTCGATGGCCCGGGCATAGTCGCCGAGCAGCTTGCGGACGGCGGTCTCGTCCGGGGACTCGGGGCCGGCGGCGGCCGTGACATCCGGCACGTGGGTCGAAGGCTCGGCCCAAGCCAGGGAAGAGCTCAGAAGGGCGAGGGAGAAGGCCCAGACGAGGAGCCGCCTCCCGTCCCATCGCCTCCCGGATTTAGCGGACCAGACCATCCCATCCCCCTAACGTAGCAGGAATCATACCAGTGCGCTCTTACGCCCCGGCGACTAAGGAGAGTCGACCCGATCGGGGCCACGCTCTCTGGCCAACCGAATCGCCCTCGAGCATCGCGTTTGGCTGTAAGCACTTATGAGGCTTCTTCAGGTGGTGGCGCGACCGCTCAAGGAAGGCTGGTGGCTCTAGGTGTGACGCCGGACACCTGGCCGCCATTGGCCGGCACGGGCCATTTGCCCGACCCCTTCCCGGACGCCGTCTCCCCCTCAAGGGCCGGAAAGTGATGGTCTGGCTCAGGCGCCGAGCCTGACGAAGGTGGGGCTCAGGGCGGGATAGAGCTCGCGGAACCGGGGGTACAGCTCCTCGTAGGCCCCGGCCCATGCGGGCTCCGGCTCGTCGCGACCGCTGATCGCGATGACCTCGCAGGCGGCGTCGACGCTCGGCCAGTTCTCCGCTCCCACCCCGGCGAGGAGCGCCGCTCCATAGGCGGCGCCCTCGCTGCTGTTGACGGTCACGAGCTCGACGCCCAGGACGCTGGCCATGATGCGTCGCCACAGCGAGCTTCGGGCCCCGCCCCCCCCGACCCGCACCTGCCGCACCTCACCCAGGCCCGCGCCCTTGAGCAATGCGAAGCAATCGCGCATCGAGAAGGCGACGCCCTCCAGGATGCTGCGGGTGAGGTGGGAGCGGCGGTGCCGGAGGGTGAGGCCCACAAAGGAGCCACGGGCGAGGGGGTCGGGATAGGGCGTGCGCTCGCCGGAGAGATAGGGGAGGAAGACCAGGCCGTCGCTGCCCGCCTGGGCCCCCTCCGCTTCCTGGACCAGGGTCTCGAAAGCCGTCCCCGGCGCGAGCGTGTCGCGGTACCACTGCAGGCTGCCCGCGGCGGAAAGGGTGACCCCCATGAAATGCCAGCGCCCGGGGACGGCGTGGCAGAAGGCGTGGAGTCGGCCCTCGGGCTCGACGAGGGCGCGCGGCGTGGTGGCGAACACCACCCCCGAGGTGCCGAGGGTCAGGGCCACCACCCCCGGTTTGACCGCTCCCGCGCCCACCGCTCCCGCCGACTGATCCCCCCCGCCGGCCATCACCGGCGTGCCTTCGAGCAGGCCGGTCTCGCCGGCCGCCTTCCCGGTCACCCTCCCCGTGACCTCCGGTCCCTCGAAGGTTCTGGGCAGCCAAGCGGCGGGGATCTCGAGGCGGTCCAGCACCCGGGGAGACCAGTCCCGCGCGGCCAGGTCGAAGAGCAGCGTTCCCGAGCCGTCCGCCTTGTCCATGGCCGCGACGCCGCTCAGGCGCAGGCGGACGTAGTCCTTGGGCAGGAGCACGAGCCGCACCCGCGCATAGACGGCGGGCTCGTGCTTCCGGACCCAGAGGATCTTGGGGGCGGTGAAACCAGTGAGGGCGTCGTTTCCCGTGATCCTTACGAGGGCCGCCCTCCCGCCCATCCGCGAGCGGATCTCGTCGCACTCGGCCCCCGTGCGCTGATCGTTCCAGAGAATGGCCGGCCGCAGCACGCGCTGTGCTTCGTCGAGGAGGACGAGCCCGTGCATCTGGCCGGTGAGCCCCACCGCGGCGACATCCTTGCCCGCCGCTCGGGCGGCGGCCAGGGCGGCGCGGATGCTGGCCGTGGTTCCCGCCCACCAAGCCTGGGGGTCCTGCTCCGACCAGAGCGGCCTCGGGGTCTCCAGGGTCAGGGGCGTGGTGGCGCTCGCGGCCACGTTCCCGGCCCCGTCCACGAGCAGGGCCTTGACGCCGGTGGTGGAGACGTCGACGCCGAGGAAGAGCCGCTTCACCGGACGCCGAGGATGACCTCGAGGGTGAGCTGATCGAGCCTTTCGTAGGCGAGCCCGCGGGCGCCGAGCTCCCGGCGGTCGAAGCTCGCGGCCTTGAGCGCCTCCGCGGTGGCCCGGCTGTAGCCGTTGAGCGCGGGGAGTCCGTCGCCGGGCCGGGCGGACTGCTCGCGGAGCAAGGCCTGGATCTCCTTGTCCTCGTTCCAGCGCCGGCCCTTGTCCTTGTAGATGAGGTAGCTGCGCATGCTCGCGCGCGCGAAGTCCTTGACCCCGTCCACATCTTCCGTGCGGTAGGCATGGGAGTCGAAGTGCCGGCTGCCCTTGTAGCCGACGTCCTCCAGGAACTTCACGAGAAAGAAGCAGGACTTCAACGAGTGGGAGCCGAAGCGCAGATCCTGGTCGTAGCGGCCGAAGGCCTGGTCGTTGAGGTCGATGTGGAAGAGCTTCCCCGCGTCCCAGGCCTGGGCGATGGCGTGGGTGAAGTTGAGGCCCGACATGTGCTCGTGGGCCATCTCGGGATTCACGCCCACCATCTCTGGGTGGTCGAGGGTCTCGATGAAGGCCAGGATGGAGCCGGTGGTGGGAAGGTAGATGTCGTGCCGGGGCTCGTTGGGCTTGGCCTCGAGCGCGAACACAAGGTCGTACTTCTGGTCCTTCACGTAGTGGGTCAGGAAGTTCATCCCCTCGCGGTAGTGCTTCAGGGCCTCGAGCGGGTCCTTGCTGGCATCCGTCTCCACGCCCTCCCGGCCGCCCCAGAACACGTAGACCGTCGCCCCCAGCTCCACCCCCAGGTCGATGGCCCGCATGGTCTTCTGCAGGGCGTAGGCGCGGACCCGGGGGTCGTTGGCGGTGAAGCCGCCGTCCTTGAACGCGGGATCCGAGAAGAGGTTGGTGGTGGCCATGGGGACCTTGATGCCGGTCGCCTCCAGCGCCTTCCGGAAGTCGCGCACGATCGTGTCGCGCTCCCGGGGCGAGGCGTCGATGGGCACGAGGTCGTTGTCATGGAAGTTCACGCCGTAGGCCCCGACCTCCGCCAGCAGGTGAACGAGCTCAATGGGGGTGAGCAGGGGCCGCACGGGCTCCCCGAACGGATCACGGCCCGTGTTGCCGACCGTCCAGAGGCCGAAGGTGAACTTGTGCTCGGGCCGCGGCTTATAAGGGTCACTCACGTTGCCTCCTTATCCCCTCTTCGTCCGCCGAGCCTTGGTTCTCGGCACGAGGGGTGTCTGACCCCCGAGGGCCACCAGCCAGATCCGGCGTCGGGGCCCCCGTTCGGGGTACAGGTTCTTGTACCGCACTTGGCCTTTGCGGTCGACCGCCCGAGATCAGGGCCGGGGCGAGGGGGCGGCCTCATCCCGGAGGCCCAGCGCTCTACGGTAGCCCTCGTTGAGGCGGCAGTTTTCGAAACGGATGCTGGTGAGAAGGGCGGCCAGGACGGCGCGGGACCTGGCCAAGGGGGGGCGGATCTTGGCGTTGGCCTCGAAATCGGCCGTGCGGTGGGCCGCGTAGGCCACGATCTCATCCCAGCCCTCGGGGGGCACGATGGAGGCCAGGCAGCTCGGGGCCACGAGCTTCTTGTAGGGCCAGAAGCACCATCCGATGCCGTGGCGCTCGGCAAGCCGCCGGCAGGCCTCGATCCACTCGTCGGTGTTCTCCCCCGTTTCCCCGAGCCAGAGCGGCACCCGGTAGCGCTCCCGGAAATCGAGGAAGGGGCGCAGGGAGGCGTCATCCGTCGGGTTCCAGTACTTGTGGAACGTGTAAACGAGGTTCGGTGCGAAGGGAGGCCCGAACACCGAGAAGTCGGTGTCCCAATTGGCGCCCCCCAGAAAGATCACGTGCTGAGCGTCCACCTCCCGGATCCGGGCCGCCGCTTTGCGATAGAAGGGCTCGAGCCGCGCCTTGTAGGGGGCGTAGGCCGGCACACCCGGGATCGGCTCGTTCAGGAGGTCGTAGCCCAAGACCGCGGCCTCGTCACGGTAGCGCTCGGCCAGTTTGCGCCACACGTCGATCGCCCGCGCCTCGCTCTCCTCGCTCTCGAAGAGAAACGGGTGGCCCCAGCTGTTGTCGATGTTGCGGCCGGTCTGGCCGCCGGGCGCGGCGTGCATGTCCAGGATGACCAGGAGCCCCTCGTCGCGACACCATTCGATGAGCCGGTCGAGAAGGGCAAAGCCGTCGTCCAGCCAGACCCGGGAGTCCTCCTCCGGGGTGAGGACCCGGTAGTCGAACGGGACGCGCACGGAGTCGATGCCGATCTTCTTCAGATAGCGGATGTCGCTCCGCGTCACATAGGCGTCTCGAAACTCCCGCCAGAAGGGCCGGGCGGCGTCGGGCCCGATGAGCTCGGCCACCAGCTCCTGGATCTGCCGCGGAGACTGGGGTCCCTTCTGGAGCCGCCACATGTAGCCCTCGGGCAGCAGCCAGTTGCCGAGGTTGATCCCCTTGAGGCGGAGGGGGGCGCCGTCCGGGGCCACGAGCTCACGGCCTTCGACGCGGGGGAATCGGGCGGGGGTCGGGCCCTCCGCGCCGGCCAGCGGTCCCGTGAGCGCCAGCAGGAGGACCAGCGGGGCCACGGGACGGCGGGATGTCTTGGGGGTGGCGGCGAGGGGGGCCGCGCTCACGTCCGCCTCCCGAGCAAAACGGGGAGACCCTAAGCGGCAGAGACCGGCCGGGCTCGGTTTCACGAGCGAGATTGTAAACCGGGGGACGACTGAGAGGGCCGGGTTAGAGCACCTGAGCGAGTCACCAGACCGTCGTCCAAGCGTCACATCCGATCCGCAGAGGTTGCTTAAAAGGTGTAAGAGGAGAAGTGTAAGAGAAGGCATGATGGGCACTTGTTCAACCGGTTGGAGGAGAAGCGATGGCGAATCCTTTTGTACACGTGGAGCTGAGCACCACCGATGTCGGCAAGGCGAAGACTTTCTACGGGAAGCTGTTTGACTGGAAGCTGGAGGACCTCCCCATGGGAGGAGGCGAGAGCTACACCCTGGTCAAGGTCGGCGATAAAACGGCGGGGGGGATCATGAAGAACCCGGCCCCCGGCCGCCCGTCGGCTTGGCTCGCCTACGTCCAAGTCGACGACGTCCCGGCTGCCACCAAGAAAGCCAAGTCCCTGGGCGCCGCCGTCGTGCACGATGTGACGGAGGTGCCGGGTATGGGCTGGTTCAGCGTCATCGTTGACCCGACCGGCGCGGCCCTGGGTCTCTGGCAGGCGAAAGGGGCCTAACGGTCTCTTGCCCTCGCCAGGAGGACGGCCCGCTGGGCTCGGGGGAGATCGTCCCTCCCCCGAGGCCCGCGAGAGCCCTTGGGCCGGTCTCGGCCCCGTGGGACCGGGCCGAGGCTCGGTGGTACGCTGGCACAGGCCCAATCGAGTCGTTAAGCCCTCGAGCCGAGCCTGAAGAGGATCGCCACGGGCGCACCCGCGAAGCCGCCGCTGAACTCCGAGCTCCTAGAGGCCGTGGACCGCGCGCTCAAGGGCGACTGGCAAGGGGCGCACGGGATCGTTCAGGATCACGAGGCGAACGCCTACGCGAATTGGATCCACGCCGTGGTCCACCGCTTTGAAGGCGACCTCGACAACGCCCGCTACTGGTACGGCCGCTGCCAGCGGCCTTACCGGAAGGACGTCCCGCCCGAGGTCGAGCTCAAGGAGATCCAGGAAGCGCTCTCGTCCTGACACGGGCTCGTCGCGCCAGGCTTCCGCCCCAAGCGCTCAGCCTCTGGCAAGGCGCCTCACCCGGCCCGTGCCTGGGTGGAGGGGAGCGCCTCAGGGGTGCGGAGCGAGGGCCTTGGGATCGAGCACCTCGAGGGGGGTGGTGGTCACGCTCGCTGAGCTCGTCCCCACCATCACGTCGAACACTCCCGGCTCGACCACCCGGTTCATGTTCTCGTCCAGCAGGCTCAGGGCCTCCGGGCCCAGCGTGAAGACCACGCTCTTCCGCTCGCCCGGCGCCAGGGCGACCCGCTCGAAGCCCCGCAGCTCCTTCACCGGCCGGGTGACCGAGGCCACGCGTTGATGGATGTAGAGCTGCACCACCTCGTCGCCGGCGCGCGCGCCCGTGTTGCTCACCTCCACCGTGACCGTGGCCCGGCCGGCGAGCCCGATCTTGGCCGGCGTCACGGTCGGTTTCCCCAGGGCGAAAGTCGTGTAGCTGAGGCCGTGGCCGAAGGGGAAGAGGGGCTCGCGGGGCAGGTCGAGGTAGGGGCGGAACGAGGTGGGCTTGCGGTCGTAGTACACGGGAAGCTGCCCCACGTGGCGCGGGATCGAAATGGGGAGCTTGCCGCCCGGGTTGACGTCGCCGAAGAGCACTTCCCCCACCGCCGTGCCCCCTTCCTGTCCGAGGTAGAAGCACTCCAGGATGGCGGGGACGCCCGCCGCGAGGCGGGGGCTGGCCACTGGCCGCCCGTTCACGAGCACGGCCACGACCGGCCGTCCCGTCGCGCGCACAGCTTCCAGGAGCTCCTCCTGCTGGCCCATGAACCCGAGATCCGCCACATCCCCGAGGTGGGTGTCGCTCCAGGCCTCGCGAGACGTCGACTCGTTGGTGCCGAGCACGAGCACGACGGCCTCCGCTTCCCGGGCCGTGCGGACCGCCTGCGCGATGCGCTGCCGGTTTGCGGCGGGATCGCCGAACGCCACCTGGTCCTTGTTCCAGTCGGGCGGCGCTTCCGTGATGCGGGTGCCCTCGGCATAGAGCACGCGGATGGCGGACCCGGCCTTGGCCTGGATGCCGGAGAGCACGTCCACCCCCCGGCCCGGATCGCTCGAGTAGCCGCCGAGGTGCACGCCCTTGGCGTTGGGACCGATGACGGCGATCGTCCGCAGGCGCTTGCGGTCGAGGGGGAGGAGCCCGTCCTGGTTCTTCAGCAGGACGATCGCCCGGCGGGCGGCCTCGAGCGCCACCGCCTGGTGCTCGGGGGCGTTGCTCAGGGCGGCGGCGCGGTCGGGATCGACGTAGGGGTCCTCGAACAAGCCGGCCAGGAACTTCGCCCGCAGGATGCGGGCCACCGCGCGGTCGAGCGCGGCCTCGGGGAGGCGGCCCTCCTTGACGAGGGCGACCAGGGTGCCGTAGGCCTCGACGTCGGGAAGCTCCACGTCGACTCCCGCCTGCAGAGCCTGGCGGGCGGCATCCCCGAGATCGGCGGCGACGCCGTGGCGGGCGGCCAGCTGCGGGATCGCGTAGTAGTCGGAGACCACCATACCGCGGAAGCCCCACTCCTGGCGAAGGACGCGGCCCAGCAGCCACGAGTTCTTGTGGGAGGGGACGCCGTCGAGCTCGTTGTAGGAGGGCATGACCGCCATCACGTCCGCCTCCGTGACTGCGGCCTGGAAGGGGAGCAGGTATTGCTCGCGCACGACCCGCTCCGAGAAGTTGGAGGGGGCGGTGTTGATACCGCCCTCGTTTGGCCCGTGGACGGCGAAGTGCTTGGCGGTCGCGAAGACCTTGTCCGGGGCCAGCGCCTGGCCCAGGCCCTGATAGCCGCGGATCGCGGCCACCCCTAGTCGGGCCACCAAATAGGGGTCCTCCCCGTAGGTCTCCTCGGTGCGGCCCCAGCGCGGGTCCCGGGCGAGGTCGAGCACGGGGGAGAGAACCTCGTGGACTCCTCGGGCCCGTGCCTCCCGAGCGGCCACGCCCATCACCCGCTCCAGGAGGGCGGGGTCCCAGGCACTGGCCAGGGCCAGGGGCACCGGGAACTGCGTGCCGCGCGGGGCGACGAGGCCGTGGAGCGCCTCCTCGTGGGTGAGGGCGGGGATGCCGAGCCGCGTATTCTCGACGAGCCACTTCTGCACCGCGTTGACGAAGACCGCAGCCTCCCGGGGTCCCAGGGTGACTCTCTGGGGCTTCTCGCGGAGCTCGCTCGGCCGGGCCAGCTGGCCGATCCCATGGGCCAGCGTGGGCCCGGCACGTTCGGGGTCGAAGCGCCCGTCGTCGCTGGTGATCCGATCCTTCTGTCTCCAGAGGGCGACCGTCTGAGCGGCCTTCTCCTCGAGCGTCATCCGCGCCAGCAGGTCGGAGACGCGGCGCTCCACGGGCATCCGGGGGTCCTGGTAGGCGGGGTGTTCGGGGGCCACGGCGGCGAGTGAGGTGGCCGAGATCCCGATGACGACCGCGGAGCGGCGCAGCGATCGGACCATGGCTAGGCAAGCGCCAGCGGCGCGGCCAGGCGCAGCC
>DATMQU010000743.1:0-3462 GCA_035566715.1 Vicinamibacteria bacterium | reverse complement strand
GGCCCCTGGGAGCGCTTCCCGTTGACGGTGGTGGTCACGATCATGTCCCGGAGCTGGATGGGGGCCAAGCCCTCATTCACGAGGGAGATGCTGGCCGTGTACTTCTCCCCCGGCTTGGGCACGGCGGGGCTGAACTCGAAGTTGATCTTGCCCGGGAGGTCGGCGGGCTGGGTGCCCTTCTTGACCGTGACCCCCGCCGACTCCTCGAAGCCCTCGGGGGCGTTGCCCTGTCTCGTCTCTGCGCTCTGGGCCACGGTCTTGCCGGCCACGAAAGACCGCCCGAGCGCGGTGTGGGTCCCGCCCTGGGCCGCGGCCTGGGTCAGCGCTCGCGCTCCCACCGCGCTGGTCTTGCCGAGGGTCGCGCGCTGGTTCTGGGGATCCGCCTTCAGAACGTCGTCGTAGAGGTTGATGGCGGCGTCGTACTTCTGGGCGGCCAGGGCGTCATCCGCCTTGGCCAGGAGGCCGTTCACCGCTTGCTGTTGGGCCCTGTTTTTTTGCTGCTGCTGAGCCTGGAGCTGGGCCTCGCGGATGCGGGAGGTGAGGCTCGGGATGCGCGCGTCCCAGGGCGCGAGGCCCTGGGCCGCCTCCGCCTCCGAGGAGGCCTGGTCGTAGCTGCCCTGCCGCAAGGCCGCCTCCGCCGCGCGCAGATGGGTCTCCGCCTTCTGGCCGTTGAGGGCGCTCTCCACCAGCTTCTGAGCCTCCGGGTTGCGGGGGTCCTCCCGGAGGACCTCCTGGGCGGCGCTCAGGGCGCGGTCGTAGTTGCCGGCGTTGAACTGAGCCTGGGCGAGGCGGAGGGACGCGCCCCCCCGGGGCTTGGGCTCAACGGTGGCGATGGGGGCGGTGGTCGCCGGGGGCAGCGTGGGCAGGGGTGTGGCGGCCGCCGGCGCCACCGAGCTGGGGACGGAGGCCGTCGGGCTCGGGGGGGCCGTCGGTGGTTGGTTCTGCTTCCAATAGATCCAGCCGCCCGCGCCGAGCAGGAGGACGAACATTCCCCCCAGGGTGGAGTAAAGGATCGGGCTCCCCCCCGCGGACGCCGGGCGTGGCTCCGGCCGCGTAGGGCTGAACACGGTGGGGGGGGCGGCCTGACCCAAGCGGGTGGTGCCGGGCTTGGCGGTGACCGCGCTCCCGGGCCCGGGAGCCAAGAAGGTGGGGGCGGAGCGGCTGGTCACGTGAGTGGGGTCGGTCCCCGCGCCCGGGCTGGTGAGAGCCCCCCGCCCGCGGGTGGACAGGGGCCGTTTCGTCCCCGAGCCGGCCACCTCGCCCACATCCGCGGGGATGACGGTGGCTCCCCCGCCATCGGTGAGCGGTGAGGGGGGCGAGCTGGGCGGCGCTTCCATGTCGACCAGGGTCTCGAGCGCGTGCCGGCCGGAGGGCGTGGTGGCGTGGGTCTTCAGCCACTCCCGAAGGTCCACCGCGAACTCATAGGCCGTCTGGTAGCGGGCGTCGAGGTCCTTAGCCAGGGCCTTCTTGAGCACCGGCATCAGGCTGTCGTATTCCTCGCCCACCGGGATCACATCGAAGTTGGGCTCCTCGTGGGTGATCTTGTAGAAGATGGCCATCAGGTTGTCGGAGTGGAACGGCCGGCGATTCGAGATCAGCTCGTAGAGCATGCAGCCCGCGCTGAAGACGTCGCTGCGCCCGTCCACCCGGGAGCCCTTGACCTGCTCGGGGGACATGTAGTCGGCCGTGCCCACGATGTTGCCCGTGCCCGTCATGGAGGCGGTGGTCAGACGGGCCACCCCGAAGTCCATGATCTTCACCGTGCCCTCGGTGTTGATGAAGATGTTGGCGGGCTTGATGTCCCGGTGCACGATCCCCGCCTGGTGGGCGTGGGCGAGGCCGGCCAGAACCTGCACGATGATGGAGACCTTGCGCTCCAGGGTCAGGGGGGGCGGCTGCCGGACGGCCCGCTGGAGGTCCGTGCCCTTCAAAAGCTCCATGGCGATGAAGGGGGAGCCGTCGCTGTGGCTGCCGAGGTCGAAGACGGTGACCACGTTGGGGTGGGTCATCTTGGCCACGGCCCGGGCCTCGCGTTCGAAGCGCTGTTTCAGCTCGGGGTCGTCTGCGATCTGCGAGACCATGACCTTGAGGGCCACGTCCCGCTCGAGCACGGTGTCGTGGGCGAGGTAGACGATCCCCATGGCTCCCTTGCCCAAGGGCCTGAGGATCTCGTACTTGCCAATCCGTCCCGAGAGCTCTTTGATGGGCGCCTGGGATAACGACGTGGCGTCGGGCTGGTCAGTCATGGGCGCGCTTCACGCTCCGGAGACACTCCTCCCAGGGGACAGGGGCATTAGAAGGCATAGGCCCCGGGGTGTCAACCAAGTCGCGGCCCGATGCGCAGCCCGAACGCGGGCGGCCGGATGCTCTACGGCCCTTCCGTCAGCGCCCGCCGGCCTTGCCCGTCACGGTGAAGCGGTCACGTCGGTTCCGGGCCCAGCACTCCTCGGTCGACTCGTGGCAGACCTGGATCTCCTTTCCGTAGGAGACGGTCTTCAGGCGCTCTTTGCCCACCCCCAAGGAGACCAGGTAGTCATAGGCGGCCCGGGATCGCCGCTCGCCCAGGGCCAGGTTGTACTCGACCGTGCCCCGCTCGTCGCAGTGTCCCTCGACCGTGATCCGGAGGAAATCGAACCGCTTCAGGACCTCCGCGTTCTTGGTGAGGATCTGCCGGTCGCCCTCCCGGAGGTCGGACTTGTCGAAGTCGAAATGGATGTCGGCCAGGAGGCCCATGCGGTCGATCTCGTCGGTCGGCGTTCCCTTCAGCTTCGCGTACTCATCCACCTGGGGAGCCACTTCGGGAGCCCGGGCCGGGGCCGGCGCGGGCGGAGGAGCGGCGGGGGCCGCCGGCCGGGAAGCGGGCGCGGGCGGCGCCGGCGGGTTGTGGTGGCAACCGGCAAAAGCGACGGTGGCTACGAGAGCGGCGAACAAGGTCCAATGTCTCATTCCAGCACCCCTCTTTGGCGGTAAAGGCGCGATTCCCCGGGTAGGGTGCGCCTTGGTGATGAAACCGTTCTTGCGCTCAAGAGCGCGGCTTAAGTCTTCTTCTTTTCGTCTTCCCCGTCCTCTCTCAGCGATTTCTTGAAGTTCTTGATGCCTTCCCCGATGCCCTTCCCCAGCTCCGGAAGCCGGCTGGTCCCGAAGATCAGCACGAAGACGATGAGGATGAGGACGACTTCTGGGAAACCCAAGTTGAACATGACTTCCCTCCCGGGATGGGCGCCGACGGTTCCGAGGAAACTATCGCATCACGACCGACAATGATACTCCAAGCTCAACGGGGAGTGAGTTCGTCCGCGCCCGGGTTGAGCCGGCCCCTCTGGTAGCCCCGGGGATCGATGGTGGCCTCGGCATAGCCCGCGGCGCGGACGGCGGTCTCCACCGCCTGCCGCATCCCCGCCTCCTCGAGCCGCGCCATCTCCACCGTCGCGATCTCCACCCGGGCCCGCTCTCCGAGGTGCC
>DATMQU010000742.1:0-3277 GCA_035566715.1 Vicinamibacteria bacterium | reverse complement strand
ATTTGCGTTTTGGTGAATGGTCTTGGGGGCGTCTGCCGCAGTCTTGGACAACCCTTGGTCCGGCACAGGCCTATGGTCGCTTGATGAATACCCTGGTTCGTCTACAGGGTAATCGAACGCAGTATCATGGGACCTTCTTCTTCAGGAACCGCCCCGAGCTGGAGTTGATCTGCCGTCTCGCCCGTCTCCGAGGCGGGGATTCCTCCCTGAGAATAGCCGTGGTGGCCTGCAGCAATGGGGCCGAGGCCTACTCGATCATGTCGGCGGTCCGTTCGTCGCAGCCATCCATGAGGGTGGTCATGCAGGCGATGGATATTTCACGAGAGGTCGTGGAGGCTGCCCGAGGAGGAGTCTATTCGTTCGGCGTCTCTAAATTGGTGAACGAAGCGATTCTCGACCGCCTGACGGAAGACGAAGTGCGGAAGATGTTTGATCGAGACGGGCAGCAATTGAGAGTCAAGCCTTGGATCAAAGAAGGGATCGCGTGGCATGTTGGGGATGCCTTCGATCCCGAGATCGTCGACACTCTGGGCCGTCAGGATCTCGTGGTGGCCAACCGGTTTCTTTGCCACATGGAACCGATGGACGCAGAGCGATGCCTTCGTAACATCGCCCGCTTGGTGAAGCCGGGTGGGTACCTCTTCGTTTCGGGAGTCGACCTTGACGTGCGAACGAAGGTAGCAAAGGATCTGGGCTGGAAGCCGGTCGACGAGTTGAGGGAAGAGATCCACGATGGCGATCAATCCCTGAGGGTCAGCTGGCCTTGGAAATACTGGGGCTTGGAGCCTCTCGACAAGACGAGACACGACTGGAGAGTCCGCTATACCTCGGCCTTTCAATTAGTTAGCAAGGCTGAAGAAGGTAGAGAGCACCGTCAGGTTGCCCCCGAGCAGCTAGCGGCCTGGCCCTCGCCGCGATGACGTAAGAAGAGGGCGGTGGGAGGAACGGTGGGGCGTGGACCCGTTCCCTCAGGCCACGCTCCTCCCCGCCCCACCAACTCCTCAGGCGCCGCGGGGCAGCACGCCCCCAAGAAAAGCCCGGCGGGCCCCCACGCTTCTGCGCGCGGCCGCCGGGCCTGTCGCGGACCGGTCTTGCGATCAGGCCCTCATGCCCCCTCGTCGAAGATAGGCACCCGGATCAGCTTCCTCTGGATTGCATACTTGACGAGCCCGGCCCGGTCGTGGATGTCAAGTTTGCGCATCAGGTTGGTCTTGTGGACATCCGCCGTCTTCACGCTCAAATCGAGCCGGGCCGCGATCTCCTTCGTGGGGTGGCCGTCGGCCAGCAGCTTCAGCACTTCCCGCTCGCGAGGCGTCAAGACGTCATAGCGGGTCCGGGTCCTCCCCTTTCTTCTTGAATAGTCGACGACCTTAGTGAGGACAGCCGGACTCAAGTAGCGCTGACCCTTGTGGACGGCCTCCATGGCCTGAAGGAGCTGGTCCGAGGGGCCGTCCTTCAGAACATAGCCCGCGGCCCCGGCGTCCAGGCAGCGAGCGACCACCTCCTCGTCGTCGTAGAGCGTGAGCACGAGCACCTTTACGCCGGGGTCGGCCTGCACGATGCGGCGAGTCGCCTCCAAGCCGCTCATCTCGGGCATTTCCAGGTCCATGAGAACCACGTCCGGGCGCTGACGCTTTGCCTTCTCGACCGCTTCCCGGCCGGTAGTCGCGTCCCCCACGATCTCGATGTGAGTGTGATCGCGGAGGATTGCCCTCAACCCCTCGCGGAAGAGGGCGTGGTCTTCGCATATCAGCACTCGGATCGTCTCGTTCATGCCTAGGGAGCCGCTTTCAGAGGAAGGTCGATCTCGATCCGGGTCCCCGTGCGCCGCGCGGGCCGAGACTCCACGTGGAGACGGCCGCCCAGGCTCTCGATCCGGTCGCGCATGGCCGCCAGGCCAAATGCCCCCTGGGGAGGATTGCGACTCGCATTGAACCCCACGCCATCGTCCTCGATGATCATCACCACCACCGTTTGCCCCATCCCCCCGATGCTGATCTGGACGTCGCGGGCGCGGGCGTGTTTGACCACATTGGAGAGGGCTCCCTGGAGGACGCGGTAGAGGGCGGTTTCATGGCCCGACGGCATCGACTTCGGCAGGCCGGCGTCTCGCACCTGCACGCTGATTCCGGTCCGGGCCCCGAGTTGCCGGCAGTATAGCTTGATCGCGGGGAGAAAGCCGATCTGTTCGAGGATGGCGGGGCCGAGGTCCAGGGTGAGTCTCCGCACGGATTCCACGGCGTGGGCAATGAGGGCGAGGGCTTCTTCGATCTTCGGCTCGATCCGCTCGACATTCCCCTTCTTCAGCTCGAGGGCGATCATCTCCATGTAGAGCTTGAGCACAACCAGATCGGCCCCAACCTCGTCGTGCAGGTCGCGAGACAGCCGAAGTCGTTCCTGGTCGTCGGCCCGCTGCCAGCCCGTCACCCGCCCGTGCGCGTACCCTGCGAGCACGAAGCGCTGGATGGCGGATGTGAGACGGACCAGGGAGAGGAGCTGGGCCTTGTCCCGGGTTCGGTCGAGAAGATGGGAAAGGGCGCTTTCGAGGTAGAGAGCGAGGGCGGCCACCGCCTGATCCTCGGGCACCCCCTGGACGGCGAGCGCTTGGCCCCGTCGGCGCACGGCCTCAATGTAGGGCTCGTAGTTGGCCGACTTGAGCTCCCGATAGCGCGCCTTGACGTCCATCTCCGCCAGGGCCTCGAAAGCCTCGAACTCTTTGCGGCCGGGAGCGAGGAGGCGCAGGAGCCGGCGCCAGCTAGACGCGACCCGCGCGGACTCCGGGGCGAGCAGCTCGAGGGCGCGCACGAGGGGTCGGTGGATGCCGACGAAAATCCGCCGGTGGGGCGGCCTCTTGGCTACCTGCTCGGCGCGTGTCCGCCGGCGCTCTGGAGGCGGACGTCTTATCACCCTTTGCTTCATTCGCCCTTTCCGCCCTGGGTCTCCCCCCCCGCCGCGGCCGGCGTCCGGGTGAAGCCCCGTCCCGCCTGGTCCCTCGCGAACGCCAGCCCGGGTCCGGCCCCATACGGCTCTGAGCGGGCGGTCGTGATATGCGGTCCCCCGCACCCTCTCCCCTGAGCAACACGCAGTAAAAGGGGCCCGGAGCCCTGAGGAGGGGAGCCTCCAACCCTCCCTCTGCCGTCTACGGCTTTTCCGCCAAGGCCGGCTGGAGCCAGAGGGGCATCAGAATCCTCCTTCTCGGTCAAGAGAAACTCAGGCGGCGGCCTCGGGTGCGGGTCTCCGCAAGGCCCCCCGCGTCAGGTCCACCACCACGCGTCGG
>DATMQU010000741.1:0-8739 GCA_035566715.1 Vicinamibacteria bacterium | reverse complement strand
CGACGACGCCATCGTCGTGGTCGAGAACATCCACCGCCATCGCGAGACGGCCGCCTCTCCCGATCCCGCCCAATCGGGGACGGCCGAGATTCTGCCCCCCCTCATCGGGTCGAGCCTCTCTACCATCGTCGTCTTCCTTCCCTTCGCCCTCCTGGCCGGCGTGGCGGGCGCCTTCTTCCGGCCCCTCGCTCTGACCATGTCGCTGGCCCTGCTGGTGTCCTTCCTGTTGTCGGCCTTCGTGGTGCCGGTTGCGGCCCGGGCCCTCGAGCGTCAAGTCCCGCGAGAGCCGGCCCCGGAGACGCCCTCGCGTTTCGGCCGCCTCGTCCAGTTCCTCGTGCGGCACGCCTCCATCGCCGCGGTCGTGGTTCTCCTGCTGCTGGCGGGGGGCGTCGTCCTCTACAACCGGTTGGGAACCGATTTCCTGCCCGCCATGGACGAGGGGTCGATCATCCTTGACTACTGGACACCCCCCGGTACCTCGCTCACGGACACCGACGCCATGCTGGGCGAGGCGGAGAAAATCATCCTCTCCATCCCCGACGTGGAGGGGTATTCCCGACGCACGGGGACCCAGCTCGGCTTCTTCATCACCGAACCCAATCGCGGAGACTACGTCATCCGCCTCAAGCCCCGCCCCGGCCGGCGGGACGTGGACGCCGTGACCGACGACCTGCGTCAGCGCATCCACGCCGCCGAGCCCGCCATCCACACGGACTTCGGTCAGCTCCTGGAGGACGACATCGGAGATATGACGGGCGGCGTACCCCAGCCGATCGACATCAAGGTCTTCGGTGAGGACCACGCCACTCTGCAGCAGAAGGCCCGGCAGGTCGCCGAGGTGGTGCGGGGAGTTCGCGGGGTGGAGGATGTGTTCGACGGGATCGTGATTGCCGGACCGGCCCTCGAGGCCCGCACCCGTCCGTTGGAGTTGGCCCGCCACGGCCTCACCACGGAGGACCTCCACGACGCCATCCAGCCCGCGCTGGTGGGGACGGTGGCAGGAGACATCCTGATCGGAGAGCGCGTCTACGACATCCGGATCTTCCAGCGTCCGGAGTCGGGTTTGCAAAGCCTGCGGATCCGCACGCCCTCCGGCGCTCTGCTCCCCCTGGAGACGCTCGCCTCTCTCGAGACCGGCCCTCCCGAAGCCGAGATCAACCGAGACAGCCTCCGAACCTACCTGGGCGTGACCGCCCGCCTCTCGGGCCGCAGCCTGGGGGACGCCGTGGATGAGATTCGCCGCAAGCTCCAAGCCAGCGTTCCCCTCCCCCCCGGCATGTCGATCGAGTTTGGGGGCCAGTACGAGCAGCAGCAGTCTTCGTTCAAGGGGCTCCTGGGCGTGCTCGTGGCGGGCCTGCTCCTGGTGGCCGTGATCCTGCTCTTCGAGTTTGGAGACTGGCGGGCGCCCCTCCTGACTTCGCTGATGTCCATCACCGTCCTCACCGGCGTCTTCGGGGCCCTGATCGCCACCGGCATGACCCTGAACATCTCCAGCTTCGTGGGGGCCATCATGATGGTGGGGATCGTGGGCGAGAACGCGATCTTCGTCATACACGAGGCGCGCCAGGGCCTCCGGCGGGGAGACACTGTGCGAGAGGCGTGGGCGGCGGCCGCCCGGCACCGAGCGCGACCGGTGGCCATGACGGTGCTGGCCACGGGCTTCGCCCTTGCCCCCCTGGCGGTCGCCCTGGGCCAAGGCTCCCAGCTGCAGCAGCCCCTGGCCATCGGAGTCATCGGGGGCTTCCTGCTCTCCGGCCCGATCGTGCTGCTGGTACTTCCCGCGCTCTATTGCTGGATGGATCCTCGCGGGCGGCTCGGGACTCCCTCCGCGCGCGGGGCCGAGGGCAGGACCTAGACCGGGGCCGTTCGCCCGCCCCTCGGCAGCGGGGCCTCCGGCGCGGGTGCCGTTCTAAAGACCTCCTCTGGCCCCGGGGCGCTTTCGCTCGTGAACACCCCCGGGGCGGGGACGTTCGGGCGTTCCGGCCTCTTGACGGGGCCGAGCGGCGCCCCCGCGTCTGGGGCCGCCTCGACCCCGCTCAGTGACGTCGAAGAGAACGCCCCGCCCCGTCGGCTCCCCGGAACCCTCTAGGGGCACTCCGCAGCCAGGTAGCCGATGGCCTTCATGTTCTGGCACTCCTCCCGGGTCGGCTTCACCGCCTCCGCTTCCGCCCCGCGCCGCTGACCGAGGCGGACGATCCAATGGAGCAGCTCTTGGCGGTAGTAGGAGGCCCGCACCGGCTGCTCTGCCCCGATGTCGCGGGTCTCTCCCGGATCGGCTCCCCGCTCGTAGAGGGCCTCCTCCCCGGTGCGGGTGTCGTAGAGGAAGGCGAACCGCGGATCGCGCAGAGCGTAGCGTGGGCGGTCCCAGACCGAGCGGGAGAGGACGAGGGGCTTGCCGGGCGCTCCCTCCAGGACCGGGAGCAGGCTCCGGCCCTGGAAGGCCTGTTCCGATCCTCCCCGGCCGAGCACACCGAAGAGGTCGGCGATGGTGGGCGCGAGGTCGAGGAGGTCCACGAAGGCAGGTATGCGCCGCCCCCGGGGGCCGCCGCCTCCGGGAAAGCGCACGATGAGGGGCACATGGACGCTCTCGTCGTATACCTGGACGTTGTGGCCGATCCAGCCGTGCTCAAAGAGGCCCTCCCCGTGGTCCGCGGCCACGATCACCACCGTGCGCTCCCAGAGCCCTTCGGCCTCCAGCGCCTTCCGCAGTGCCCCCACCTCCTGGTCCGCGAAGGCTAGGTTTCCGTCGTAGAGCCGCATCAGGTGCTCGCGCTCCCCGGGGGCGAAGGCGCGCCGGCCTTGATTGATGTCCGTGATCCAGCGGATGTCCCGCCGAACTTGAAGGGGTATGGGGCCCTCGGGGCCGAAGCGGGTGTCGAAGGGCGGCGGGGGATCGTATGGAAAATGGGGCTCCCGGATGTGGAGATAGGCGAAGAAGCGGGAGCCGCGGTGGGCGGCGAGGAAGGGCGGCACGGCCCGCCGGAACACGTCCGCGCCGCTGCCCAGGTCCCGGAACACCTCGTGGAACTCGGAGAAGCCCCGATCGAAGCCGAAGCCGGCCCCCGCCACGGCGTTGGCCACGAAGGCGGCGCTGAAGATCCCCTGGGCGTTTAGCAGCTCGGCCAGGGTCAGCCGATCCTTGGGCAAGCGCGCGGAGAAGGACACCTCGCTGTGGTGCCGGTCCGGGTATTGTGACGTCCAGACCGAAGCCATGGCGCCCAGCGTGTAGGCGGCGGGTGTGAAGGCGTTCTCGAAGACGATCCCTTCGGACGCGATGCGGTCGATCTCCGGCGTGGTGGGGCGCGAGTAGCCGTAGGCCCCGAACTCACGGGCCCGCGCGGCATCCAGGATCACGAGGAGGACGTTGCCGCTCGCCAGCGACCGGCGCCGGGCGTCGGCCCCGGCCTCCTCTTCGCGGGAGGGAGGCCTCGCCCGCAGCGGATCCACGTTGCCTCGGCCGAGCACGCGCGGCGCGCCCCAGACGCCCCAGGCGAACCGCTCGCCGGGGGCGGGTCCGACCTGCAACCCGAGGCGCACGATGTCCCCCCCCGCCCCGGGGAGACCCAGCACGACCTCCCGGGCCTTGGGATCGCGGGCCGAGATCACGCGGCTCCAGATCACCCTCTCCCTCCCCCCTTGTTCCTGGTCCTCGAAGGTGACTTTGAACGAGGCCGCCCCCGCGGCCGCGCGCGCCCCCGGGTGCAGGTCGGGGGTGAACCGCAGTTCCGCGGCCGGGGGCAAGCGGATGGCGAAGCGGACGAGGCTCGGGCCGACGAGGGTCAGGGAGGGCGCCCCTTGGGCGGACGTGACGGAAAAGGGGCGGGGGGCGTCACGGCCCAGCAGGTCGTCAAGGGTGGGGTCGCCGGCCCGGCCCACGGCCAGGCTGTAGAACGCAGCCGCGAGCTGCCGCCGATCGGCGTTCTTGGGGTCGGAGGCGGAGGGGGATCCGGTGGCGGCGAACAGGAATCCCAGCCGATTGTCACCGATGCGCTGGGCCTCCGCGGGCAGGGCGACCCGATAGCGGTAGCGCTCGTCGTTCAAGGTCAAGCGCCCCACCGGCTTTCCGTTCAGCCGGACCTCCGCGCTCTGCGCCTTCAGTCCCCGGTAGGGGGCGAGGTCGAGAATGGCCACCCGGGGGAACACCTCGCGCCATTGAAGAGCGATCTCTGCCTCGCCCTTGGCCCAGAGGAACGTGTCCCCCGTGCCTCCCGCCTCGCGGTAAAAGCCCTCCGCCTCCTGGGGTCCCGCCCCCGGGGTTCCGAAGAGCAGCACCTCCCGGGCCGACCAGCGGTCGGCCACCGCCGTGCGCTCGGCCAAATCGTAGGCCACCCGTTTGGGGCCGGAGGGACAGCCGAGGAGGAGGGCGAAGAGGGGCGCGGCCAGGGCCGCGCGGGGAGGGCGGCGGATCACTTCACCTTGGTCCCGGGGGCCACGTCCGCGTCGAACGTGCAGAGTACGGCCCGGCCATCCAGGGAGGCGGCCAAAACCATGCCGTTGGACTCAACGCCCATCAGCCGGGCCGGCTTCAAGTTGGTGACCAGAAGCACCTTCTTGCCCACGAGCGCCTCCGGCGCGTAGCTTTCGGCGATGCCCGCCACCACCTGTCGGATTTCGCCCCCGAGATCGACCTGGAGCCTGACGAGCTTCTTCGAGCCCGCGATCCTCTCCGCTTCTTTGACCTCGGCCGCGCGCAGCTCGACCTTGGCGAAGTCGGCGATGTCGATCTTGTCTCCCGGCGGGGCGGGAGCGGGGTCGGGCGGCGGGGTCACGGACACGGTCTCCTCCTTGTTCGCCTTCTTCTCGAGGCGCGGGAAAAGGGGCTCGATGGGGCCGAGCGGGGAGCCGGGAACGAGCCGACCCCAGGCCAGGTCCTCGGCCCCGGGTTGCCCTTCGATCCCCAGCATGCGGAAGATGCGGCCCGCCGCGCGGGGGATCACCGGAGACGCGCACACCGCGACCACGCGGATGGCCTCCAGCAGGCGATAGAGGAAGGCGTCGAGCTCGCCCCGGCGGGAGGGATCCTTCGCCATCTCCCAGGGAGACTGCTGAACGATGCGCTGGTTGAGCTGGGAAACCCAGCTCCAGAGCTCAGAGAGGGCCCCCGCGAAGTCGAGCGCTTCGTAGCCGTCCAGGACTCTGCTCCGGAGGCCGGGCACAACACCGTCGAGAGGAGGGTCGTGGTCGAAGAGCTCCTCTATCCCCTGGGCGACCGCGACCATGGGTTCCCCTGGCAGGGGGGGGCGCTTGACGGGCCTCGCGGGCACCTTGCCCCCGCAATACCGCTCGACCATGGTTAGGGCCCGCGAGACCAGGTTGCCGAGGTCGTTGGCCAGATCCGCGTTATAGCGGCCCACGAAAGCCGTGTCCGTGAAGTCCCAATCCTGGCCGAACGAGCCCTCGCGCAGCAGGAAATAGCGCACCGGGTCCGGGCCGTTCTGATCCACCAGGGCCTCGGGGTCGATGACGTTGCCCGTCGTCTTGCTGAGCTTCCTCCCGTTCTGGGTGAGAAAGCCGTGGGCGAAGATCCGGTTGGGCGTGGGGAGGCCGGCCGCCTGAAGCAGGGCCGGCCAGTACAGGCAGTGGAAGCGGATGATCTCCTTCCCCACCAGGTGGAAGCGCTCGCCCTTGCCCTCCCAGTACCGCACGTAGTTCTCCCGCCGGGCGGGCTCCTCCTCCCCGAACCCCAGGGCCGTGATGTAGTTGGCGAGGGCATCCATCCAGACATAGAAGACGTGGCCCGGCTCGTCGGGCACCGGGATTCCCCACTTCACACGGGCGCGGCTGATGCTGACGTCCTGGAGTCCCTGCCGGATGAAGGAGAGCACCTCGTTGCGCCGGCCCGCGGGATCGATCCGCAGGCCCGGCCTCTCGCCTTCGATCATCTGCTGGAGCCAGCCTTCATAGGCGGAGAGCCGGAAGAACCAGTTATCCTCCTCCGTCCATTCGCAGGGCAGCTCGTGGATCGGACAGGTGTTTCCCGGCTGCTTCAGCTCGTCCTCGGTCTTGAAGTCCTCGCAGCGGGGGCAGTACCAGCCCGCGTACTTTCCCTTGTAGACGGCGTCGCGCCCGTCGGGCCCCTTAGCCTTCCGGAGCGCGGCCCACAGCCTGAGGAAGCCCCGCGTGTGAAGGGAGTCGGTGGTTCGGATGAAGTCGTCGTATTCGATGTCCAGCCGCTTCCAGAGGGCCTTGAAGCGCCCGGCGATGATGTTGCAGTAGTCCTGGGTGGGCAGTCCCTTCTCGCGGGCGATGCGCTCGATGTTCTGGCCGTGCTCGTCGGTCCCGGTGAGAAAGAACGCGTCGCGCCCGCGGAGGCGGCGGGCCCGGGTCAAGGCGTCGGCCGCGATCGTGGTATAAGCGTGGCCCACGTGGGGCACGTCGTTGACGTAGTAGATCGGAGTGGTCAGGTAGTACGTGCTCACGAAGACCTCGGGCTCCCGCCCCGGTAGGCGGCCAAGGCCGCCGCCCAGACCTCCTTAAGGGGCACCTCCCCCTTTTGGGCCGCCCGCAGGCAGTCCTCGAACTCGGGCTGGGCGTTGTAGACCCTCCCCCCCCGACGGCCCACCTTCACCCCGATCACGCCGTAGGGCGTGCTCACGGGCACGACCTCGCGGTCGAGCACGGTCCGCTCCCACGCCTGGCGCCGCACGCCCAGAGTAGTCGTCTCCGCGAAGAGGATCTCCTCCACGGCCTCCCGCCGCTGGGGATCGGCGAGGACGGTCACGAGGACCCCCGGGCGGCCCTTCTTCATCTGTATGGGCGTGAAGTAGACGTCCAGGGCCCCCCCTCCCAGGAGCCGCTCCCCGAGCGGCCCCAGCAGCTGGGGCGACATGTCGTCGATCTCGGTCTCCAGCACCAGCACAGAGTCCCCGCTCGCCCCTCCTCCCTCCTCCCCCACCAGGAGCCGGAGGACATTGGGTCGCCCGGGGGTCTCGCGGGAGCCCGCGCCGTGGCCGATCCCCGAGGGCCTCATGAGGGGCAGAGGTCCGTAGGCGCTCGCGTAGTCCGTGACGAGGAGCGCGCCGGTGGGCGTGAGCAGCTCCCCCTCTCCCGCCCCATACACGGGGGCGCCGCGCACGAGGTGGGCGGTGGCGGGGGGCGGGACGGGAAAGGTGCCGTGGGACATGGTGACCGTGCCCGTGCCCACGTTCAGGGGCGAGGAGAGGTAGCGGTCGGCCCGCAACCAGGCCAGGCCGACGACGCCGCCCACGATGTCCACGATCGAGTCGATGGCGCCCATCTCGTGGAAGTGGACCTTCTCTGGCTCCGTCCCGTGGACGGCCGCCTCCGCCGTGGCCAGCCGTCGGAAGAGCGCGGCCACGCGCTCCTTCACCGCCCCTTCCAGGTCGCTCCGCTCGATGAGGCCCAGGATGTCCCTTAGGCCGCGATGGCCGGCGCCCGCCCCCGCATCGACCCGCACCTCGACCTTGGTCGCGTGCAGCCCGGCGCGGTGGACGCGGTGCGCCTCGACCCCATAGCCCGCGAAGGGGACCCGGGCCAGCTCTGCGCGCAGCAGCTCCAGGGGCAGGCCCAGGTCCACGAGCGCTCCCAGCAACATGTCGCCGGAAGCCCCGGATGCACAGTCGAAGTAGACGATTCGGCTCATCAGGTCCGGCGCCTCCGCCCGCCGGCCGCGTCTCCCGGGCCCAGCCTCTTTGCCGCCGTCGACCTCACAGCGCTCCTCTTTCCTTCAAGCTCACGAACCGGCCCGCGCCCAGGACCAAGTGGTCGAGAATCTCTATTCCCATGAGCGCGCCCGCCGCGCTCAGGCGGCGGGTCAGGGCCACGTCCTCGGTCGACGGGTCGGGGTCGCCCGAGGGATGGTTGTGGAACAGGATGAGGGCCGCGGCCCGCGCCACCACCGCCTCCTGGAAGACCTCGCGGGGGTGGACCAGGCTCGAGGTGAGACACCCCACCGAGATCACCGCCTCCCGCTTCAGCTTGTGGCGCACGTCCAGGGCCAGGAGCCCGAAGGTCTCCACGGGGCGGGCGCCGTAGCGCGGCAGCAGGTAGCGCGCCGACTCCTCCGGCGTGCGGAACACCGGGCCCGGCGAGCAACCATCGCTGGCCAGGCGAGCCCCCAGCTCGAAGGCGGCGAGCACGCGGGCGGCCTTGGCCCGGCCCAGGCCGCGCGCTCCCTCCAGCTCCCCCAGCGAACGCGAGGCCAGCTCATGCAGTCCCGCCCCCAAGACCCCCTCCGCAAGGTCGAGGGCGGAGGCCCCCCGGGAGCCGGTGCCGACGAGAAGAGCCAGGAGCTCCCGGCTCGACAGGGCCGAGGCGCCATGGCGCGCGAGCCGCTCCCGTGGACGCTCTTCCGGGGGCAGGTCCTTCAGCCGGCGCGGGACCCACTCCGCGTCCACCCGTTCGCTCATCGCTGTCCTTCCCTGCCCCGAAGCATGGAAAGCGTCCCCCATCGGTGTCTCATCGTCGCCAAGGTCCAAAACGTCGATGTTAGGCCGCCCATCTCCCCCATTCAAGCAGAGGCCGCCGGTTCGGAGATAATGCCAGCCTCATGGGCGCACCTGGGTCCGATCGCTCCCCCGACGCGCTTCCGGGTCTCGGGGGCCTGGCCGTAGCCATCGTCGGCACCGCTGCCATGTTGGGGGGAATGGTGCTTGCGGGACGTCTGGGCGTACAACTCCGGTTGGGGCTCTTCCTGGGCGAGCTCCTTCTCCTGGGGCCGGGGCTCCTGGCCCTGGCCATAGCCGACTTGCCCATCGCTCGGGCCCTTCGCTTGCAACC
>DATMQU010000740.1:0-3277 GCA_035566715.1 Vicinamibacteria bacterium | reverse complement strand
CCCACGGGCAACGTGGCCGTCTACGAGCGCATCGACGCTACGGGCCGGGGCCAGATCTACATCTTCCAGAACTCCGCTATTAAGACCCAGGTCACCACGGGGGGGACCCCGGGGGCGGCGCTGACCGGGACTCCCTACGTGATCGGCTCCGACGCGGATCCCGCCTATTCCCCCGACGGCGGCTCGTTCGTCTTCCGGCGCCTGACCGGTCTCGGTAGCGGGGGCCTCGGCACCTGGGATGTCTTGACCGTCCACACGGACGGCACCGGGCTCGCCGTCTTGGCCACCGGGCCCCTGTACCGGGGGGCACCGGACTGGGGAACCGCGGGTATCGTCTACGCGGAGACGGATGCGGTGGCGGGGACCACGAGCCTGGTCGTCATCCAGCCCGACGGCTCCGGCCGCCATGAGCTCCTGACCCAGGCCTCCAGCTTCAACCTCGGCTTCCCGCGCTGGCTGCCCGCGGCCCACTGAGCCGCATCAAGCTCCGAACATCCCCTCGCGGTAGGCGACGATCCTTCCCTCCACCGCGGAAGCGGCCACGGTCAGGGGCGAGCCCAGGTAGAGCTTGCCGGGCCCGGAGCGGTTCTGGTAGTTGCGGTTAATGGCGGAGACCGTGATCTGCTCCGTGTTCGACGACACCCCCGGGCCGCAGCCGATGCAGGCCCCGCAGCCGGGATGGATCACCGTCACCCCCGTGCGGGCGAAGACCTCGAGGTAGCCGCGGCGGCGCGCGTACTCTTCCACGGTCGCGGACCCGAACTGGATGTAGAAGGCGACGCCTTCCTTGACGCGCTTCCCCGCGCTCAAGGCCTCGTGCATGACCCGTGCGTAGAGGTCGAGGTCCACTTCCTTGCCCGCGGTGCAGGAGCCGCCGTAAGCGATGTCGATCCTCACCTCCGGCAGCTCGTCCACCCGGGCCCCGTTGGTGGGATCGGAGGGAATCCCGCGGGCGGGATCGCCGGGGGTGGCCACCATGGGCGGTATCTGCCCGAGGTCGATGGTGTGGACGCCGCCCGCGTAGACGGCGCCGGGATCGGGGAGGAGCACGCCCGCGCGGAGGCGCTCCTTGGCCACCCCCGGCCGGCGGGCGGCTATCCAGGCCAGCGTCTCTTCGTCCGCTTCCACCACCCCCGCCCGGGCCGAGCACTCGGTCGCCATGTTGGCGAGGGTGGCCCTCTCGTCGGGGGCCAGACCGCGCAGGCCGGGACCGCCGAACTCCATGATCCGGTCCAGGGTCTCCTGGCGGCGGGCGTGGTTGGCCAGGATGTGGAGCATCACGTCCTTGGCGGTGACGTTCGGCGCCAGCTGGCCGGTGAGCTCGAAGCGAATCGACTCCGGCACCTCCACAAACGTGAAGCCGGAATGGAGGAGGGCCGCGTACTCCGTGGCCCCCACCCCGTAGGCCAGCGCCCCCAGCGACCCTCCCATGCAGGTATGGCTGTCCGTGGCCTGGATGAAGTCGCCGGGCTCGATGATCCTCTCGCGGGCGACGGTGTGGCAGATCCCGGGGGAGACCCCGTTTTGGGCGGAGTAGTCCTGGACGCCCGTCTTGGCCTGGAAGACGCGCTGCATGTCGCGTTGAAGCTGGATCTTGGCCGCGAAGGGGGCCATCTTGGGCACCCCGTCGGCGTAGATGAGGTGGTCCTCGAACACCGCGAACTTGGCGGGGTTGGCCAGGCGGTAGTCGGCCCCGAACTCCTGCTCGAGAAAGTAGTGGACCTGGGCGGTCGTGAACTCGTGCGAGTAGCCGCCGTCCACACGAACGCAGAGGGCGTCGCCCGGTTGGACCCAGGCCGGGCCCTCAACCCCGAGCAGATGACGGGCCAGGATCTTCTCGCCCAGGGTCATCGGCCGGGGGCCCGTCTTCAGGGGGGGCAGCGAGACCTCCCCCCGGGAGTAGGCGCGGGTGAAGGGAAAGAGGCCGGCGTGCTCCACGATCTTCTGCGTGATCGGGTCGTAGCCGCGGGCAAACTCCGCCCGGGGTATGGCCTCCCCCGCCTGCAGGCGGAGGAGCATGGCGTGGTCGCCCATGAGCACGCCCTGGGCGATGTTGTTGCGGGCGTGGATGGGGGCGAAGGAGGCGGCGATGGCAATCCGGATCCCCGACCACTTCTCGGCCTGGACCGCGGTCTCGCGCGAGGAGCCGACCCCCTTGCGGTAGCCGGAGACGATCACCTCGAAGTTGCCCGCCTTGAGCGAGCCCGCGGGGAAGAGCCGCTCTTTGCCGATGGTGATCCCCGCGTAGGCGTTGCCGGCGATGTCCTCCGGACGGTAGTCGAAGCAGGCCCAGGCCGGGGTCATGGCGTCGGTGTTGACGTCGTCGAGGAGGTCCTCGACCTTGAGGTCCGCCATGCGCAGGTCCAGCTCCCCCCGCAGTTGGCGGCGGATCAGCTCGGGGTCTTTGGTGAGGAAGAGCACGCGCTTCCCGGGGGTCAGGGAGACGTAGGGCCGGGCCTGCATAAAGTCGATATTAGCACCGGCGGAGAGCCGGCCCCTTAGCCGCGCAGCCGGCCCGTGATGGCCTCGCCCACCTCGCGCGTGCCCAGCCCCCCTCCGATGTCGGGGGTGGTCCGGTCGTTCTCCACCGCCCAGCGGACCGCAGCCTCGATGCGCTCCGCCTCGTCGCCCCAGCCCAGATGCTCGAGCATCAACCCCGCGGTCAGGACCGCGCCCATGGGATTGGCCACGTTCTTCCCCGCAAAGCGGGGGGCCGACCCGTGCACGGGCTCGAAGAGGCTGATCCGCCCGGGATGGATGTTGCCGGAAGCGGCCATGCCCAGCCCGCCCTGTAGCCCGGCCGCGAGGTCGGTGACGATGTCCCCGAACATGTTGGAGGTCACGATCACCTGGAACTGGCTCGGCTCCCGGATCATCTGCAGGGTCAGGTTGTCCACGTAGAGGTGGGTGGCCTCGATGCCGGGGTTCTCGGCGGCCACCTCCTTGAAGACGCGCTGCCAGAGATCGTGGGCGTGGATCAGCACGTTCGACTTGTCCGCCATCAGAACCTTCTTGAGCCCGCGGGCCGCCGCGAAGGCGAACGCGTGGCGCACGATGCGCTCCACCCCCTTGCGGGTGTTGAGGTCGATCTCGGTGGCCACCTCGTCGGGGGTGTCCTTCTTGAAGTTCCCCCCCATCATCACGTAGAGGCCCTCGGTGTTCTCGCGGAAGACCACGAAATTGACGTCCTCGCGACGGGTCCCCTTGAGGGGGCAGAGCTTCTCGTGGAAGAGGCGGACCGGCCGGTAGTTGACGTAGAGGTCCAGCTTGAAGCGCA
>DATMQU010000739.1:0-8212 GCA_035566715.1 Vicinamibacteria bacterium | reverse complement strand
AGCCCATCTCGGTGGGATGGACCCCGTCGTAGCTGAAGATCCCGCCCGTCAGGAAGGCGCTGGTGTAGGTGATGCCGGCCACGTCCCGGCCCGTGGTCGCGAACTCCCGGAGCAGGCTGTTCACGTCCAGGACGGGGATGTTGGCCAAGCGGCAGATGTCGGCGATGGCCTGGTTGTCCGCGGTCACGTGGTCGCGGATCACGGCCAGCTTGTTGGGATCGAGGATCACCTCGTCGGGGAGGGGGGCGCCGGTCCCGCCCAGGCCGGTGGGTATCCCGATCCCTTGGGCCAGATACTGGGTGGCGTTCAACGTCACGAAGGAGCCGCTGCTGAGCGGCCCGTTGGGTCCGATGAGGGGCACCGGCTGGCCGTTGATGAGCACGGGCTGGCGGGTGGTCGGGTTCACGACCACGGGGGGAACGGTGGTGACGAAGGGTATCGTGGTCACGTCGGGCAGGTTGGCGGCCACGATGGGAGCGCCCGTGGCCTTGAGGGCGGTCACGATCTGGCCGTAGACGGCCCGGAAGGTAGCGGTGGGGGTCAAGGTCACGCCATCGACGGCCTCCCCGCTGATGGCCGCCCCCAGTACGTCGTTGTTCCCGATCCAGAGGGTGATGAAGGTGGGCTTCAAGGCCACCGCCTGCTGGACGGCGGTGCCCAAGCCCCGCAGCACGAGGTCGTGGGCGCCTCCGCTCGTAGTGGTGAGGCAGTCGATGGAGGTGGCCCCGGGCACGCCCAGGTTGTTGTAGGGGCGGGGCAGGGTCAGGTTCGCGGGCGTGCCGGGGGTGGAGGCCTTGGGGCCGATCAGAGTCGCGGGGAGGAGGCTGATGAGGGTGAGCTCCGGGGGCAGGCCGGGCTCGGTAACGAGGGGCTCCTGGAAGTCCGAGACGCCCGCCTGGCCCGCGATGAGGGCGGGCACGGACTTCAGCTGGTGGGTCTTGACGAGGCTGGCGGAGACCACCCCCGCGGTGAGGCTGTCGCCCAGGGCCACGTAGGTAAGGAAGCTCGGCGGGGTGGCCACGCTTCCCGTCTGGGCGTGGCTAAAGACGGCGACGAGGGCGAGTCCAGCGAGGGCGGCGAGGACGAGGCGGCGGTGGTTCTTCATCGTGATTACCCCTGCTAGAAGCGATAGCCCAGCGACAGGCCGCCGTTGATGGCCGAGCTGTGGTAGGTCCCGTTGTAGCCGTCCCGGTCGAGCCCCTGCGTCGACCGGTCCTGGAAGCGAACGTACCAGCCCCCGGCGTCGAGCCGGAGCCGGCCCGACGTCCAGGAAACGCCGAGCGCGAAGATGTTGCGGGTGGAATCGGGGAGGAGAGGGGTGACGGAGCTCGTGGGCACGGGGGTGTTGTCGCGGGCATAGCCCCCGCGCACGGCCCAGGTGTCGTTCAACCGGCGCTCCAGCCCGAAGCGGAACTGCCAGGAGTCCGCGTAGTTCTCGGGGAGGGATTGGCTGAGGCTGGGCTGGTCGGGGAAGACGAAGGTGAGGCTGTTGAAGGTGGACCACTGGTACCAGTCCGCGTCCGCGGCGACGGTCCACTCCTTCCAGGTATAGGCCACGCCGGTGGTGACGATGGACGGAAACTCGATGGAGGACTTGAGGGCGGGGGTTCCCGCGGGAAGGCTGGGCGTGACCAGGGTGTCGAACTGGGTGTTGCCGGTGGGGATCTGCTTGAAGGTGGCGGTGCCGTCGTAGTCGATCTTGACCCGGTGGCGGTAGCCCACGCCGAAGGCGAGGTTCTCGGTGGGCTTGGCGAGCAGGCCCACGTTGAAGCCGAACCCGGTGTTGGTGTTGCTCTGCAGCGCGACCTCCGCGATGTCCACCACCTTTTGGGTGAAGGGGTTCACGGCGGGGACCCGGCGTCTCAGGCTCACGCTCGAGAAACGCACGTCCAGGCCGACCCCGATGGAGAGGCGGTCGGCCAGCTTATAGGCCAGGGTCGGGTTCACGGAGATCGACTTCAGCTCCGCTTCGAGGGAGATGAAGCGCCCGCTGTAGGTGTCGGGGTTGGCCCACTGGGTCCGGAGCCCGAACGGCGAGTCTATCCCGACCCCCAGGACCAGGCCCGGCGAGAGGTGCTGGGTGTAATAGACGGCGGGCACGGGGATCAGCCCCACGTCCCCCTGCTCGGTCACCCCCGGCCCCGGGAAGGGGGCGTCGCCCGTGAAGTCGGAGCTGGGATGGATCAGGGTTCCCCCGATGTAGATCTGGGTCCCCTTGAGAAAGGCGATGCCGGCCGCGTTATTGAAGATGGCGGACCCGTCCTGGGTCTGGGCGGTATAGGCCCCCGCGAAGCCCATCCCCCGGGCCCCCTCTTCGAAGATGCCAAACCCGGCGGCGGAGGCGGACGCGGGAACGAGGCTTAAGGCCGCGGTCGCGAGGACGGCGCCGCGGGGAAGCAAGCGGATCAAGCGCATGGAACCTCCTGGTCGGCGGGGGAGGAGAGGGCGTAAGCGAGCCTCCCTCTCACCGCTTCGTGGTGTCCGGCTAGGGGCGACATCGGAGTCGGCGTCCTCGAAATACCGTTCACGCTTCTCGCGGCGTCCGCCAAACGTCGGCGGGCGTCTCGACGCTCCACGTGCTTTACTTCCGGCCCTCCTGGCCGTAGCGCCCGTCATGGGGGCGAGTCAGGATGCCACGCTACCACGAGCCGACGCCGAGTCAGGTCCAACAGCCTGGGGCGGCCTCGGCTCGGTTGGCAACCGGCGGCCGGGGGTCGCGTTCGGTCAAGGGCTCCGAGGAACGGCGGGAGCGGACAAGGGGGGTCATGCCGCGGGCAGGAACACGCGGGTCTCGAGAGATCCCCCGGGCAGGGGCGCGAAGCGGAGGAAGCCCCCCAGCTCCCGCACCAGGCGGTAGGCCTCACCCAGGGGACCGGGGTCCGTCCCTTGCAGCAGCCGCTGCTGGGCCTCGGGGGACAGGATCCCCCCGTGGCCGAGGGCGACCATGAGGAAATCCCGCTTGACCTCCCCGTCCTTGCTGCGCAGGAGAACAGGTTTCCGCTCGCTGCGCACGTGGATCGACGCCCCCGGCGGGGAGACGGCGGCGATCCCGTGGAGGAGCGAGGTGGCCATCCGGCGCAGGCTGGGCGGCGGGCAGCGGGGCAGCGCGGTGCCGGGGGCGACGCGCAGGTCCACGGTGACGCCCCGGGCCCCCAGGATGGCCCGGGCCGCGTCCATCGACTCCCGCAGAAGCCCTTCCAGGCCGGACGCGGCGGGGGCCGGGGCCTCCCGCGGCGACACCGCCATCAGGCCGACCGGGGTCTCCCCTCGCGGCGCCGGAGGTGGCGAGGGCCGAGCGGGAGGGGTCGGCGTGGGGGTGGGGGTCGGGGCGGGGGCGGCCTCCGGGCGCGCCCGGGCCGAGGATGCCAGTCCCCTCATGATCTGGCGCAGGCGCGAGGCCTCCTTTTGGATGGTGCCGATGCCCGCCGCGCGCTTGGCCTCATCCCGGTAGGAAAGGGCCAGGTCGGCGTGGGACAGGATCGTGGCCAGGCCCAGGTTCATCTCCTCCACGAACCCGGACAGGGCCTCCGCCAGCTCCACGTTCGAGCGGATGGCCCGATGGAGCAGCTCCTCCGAGACCAGCCCCCCGTCGGGCGTGGCTTGGAGGGGGTAGGCTCGCTCCGCGTCCGCAGCCTGGGTCACGATCACGCGCGGGGGAGCGGCCACCGTCTCCCCCGGGGAGGGGGGCGGGACTTTCTTGAGCAGGGCGGCGAAGGCCTGCTGCACGACATCGGGGACGCTGGCGGGATCGAGACCCTTCTCCTTCAAGTTGTACTTCACGGCGATGGCGGCCAGCATCTCCTGGACCACGGCCACGAAGGTCTCGAGGACGCCCTCCCCCCGCGCCGCCACCGCCGGGAAGGCCTTGCGGCCCCAGAAGTTGAGCGCCCGATCCATCTCCGGGCGGGGCTGCAGGTCGGAAAGGTCCTGCTTGTTGTACTGGAGGACCAGGGGCACCTTCTCCGGAACCAGCCGGTTGGCCAGCAGGTTCACCTTCATGTTCTCGAAGGCGGACACGTTCTCCTTGTGCAGCGCCTTCTGGCTGTCCGCCACGAACACCACCGCGTCCGCCCCCGCCAGCACCACCCGCCGGGTGGCGTTGTACTGCACCTGGCCGGGCACCGTGTAGAGCTGGATCTTGAAGTCGTAGCCGGACACCGCGCCCAGGCTGAAGGGGAGGAGGTCGAAGAAGAGGGTCCGGTCCTGGGCGGTGTTGAGCGAGATCAGGCGGTTGGCGCTTTCGGGGTCCGTCAGGCGGTGGATTTGCTCGAGGTTGGTGGTCTTCCCCGACTGGGCGGGCCCGTAGTAGACCACCTTGGCCTTGATGGTCCGTTCGCTGAAGTTGAACTGGACCATATCTTGAGCAGAAGACCGCTAGAGGCTCCTAGAGATGCGCACGGACGACGGCCTGTGACTATAGCATGGGGCCAGAGGGGCCCACAATCACGGCCCGACCTGGGCGAGGCGGGTCCGGGCCGCGCTTTGAGCCCGGCGGGATCCTGGCTATAATCCGAGTTTACCGTCCGGGCCGAAAGGGCCCCCCAAGGAGGACGTGATGGCCCAGCGATGCGACATCTGCGGCAAGGGACCCCAGTTCGGGAACCGGATCAGCCACGCCCACAACGTCACCCACCGCCGCTTCAATCCGAACCTCCAGCGGGTGCGGGCCGTCCTGAAGGGCGTGCACCGCAAGCTCAGGGTCTGCACGCGCTGCCTCCGCTCCGGCCTCATCACCAAACCCGCGCGCCAGCCCAAGCCCTCCGCGGCCTGAGCGGAAGCCCCCCGCCGCCCTCCCGAATGCGCGGCCGCTTGGCCGCCCGCGACTCGACCTAATACGACGCGACGAGGTCGATCTCCACCCGGGCCCCCCGGGGGAGGGCCGCGACCTGTACGGTGGAGCGCGCGGGCGGCTGCTTGCCGAAATACCGCCCGTAGACCTCGTTCATGCGGGAGAAGTCGCCCAGGTCGAGCAGAAAGACCGTGGTCTTGACCACGTTCTGGGGCCCCATCTTGGCCTCCTTGAGGACGGCCAGGAGGTTCTTCATCACCTGCTCGGTCTGGGACTCGATGTCCCCGGAGACGGGCTCGCTCGTCTTGGGATCGAGGGGGATCTGTCCGGAGGCGAAGAGCAGCCCCCCGGAAATGACGCCCTGGGAGTAGGGCCCGATCGGCTTGGGAGCGTGGCTGGTCGTGACTTGTTTCCTGGGCAGTGGATCCTCCCGCGGGGCACCAGAAGCCTATCGGCAAGGGCCCCGGAGTGCAAGGGAGGCCTCAGCGGGGGACGGCCTGGCGCTCCACGTCGATCACCCCCGCCACCCCCCGCACCGATTTCACGACCTTGTCCAGGTGCTTCAAGTCGTTGATGCGGAGGGTGAGCTCGATGGAGGCCGTGCGATCGTCGAAGGTGCGCACCTGGGCGTCGCGGATGTCCGTGCTCATGCCCGCGAGCACGGCGGTGATGGCGGCCAGGAGGCCCGGCCGGTCCTCCACGTCCACCGCGATGCGGACATCGTAGGCCCCTTCGCTGCCGTGCTCCCACTCCACCGCCATCCGCCGCTCGGGGTCGTAGAGCAGGTTCACCACGTTGGGGCAGTTCTGGCTGTGCACGGAGACCCCCTTGCCGCGCGTGATGTAGCCGACGATGGGCTCGCCCATGATGGGGTTGCAGCACTTGGCCCGGTAGACGAGCAGATCGTCGGTCCCCCGGACCTTGATCCTCTCCTCCCCCACCCGGAGCAGGCGCTTGACCGCTTCCGCGAGCGGGCGCGCCTTCTCGGGGGCGGGCGGAGCCTCCAGCTTTTCCGCCGGAACCAGCCGGGCCAGGACCTGGCGCATGGAGAGCTTGCCGTAGCCGACGGCGGCGAAGAGGTCGTCGAGCTTGGTCCCCACCCCGAGGTCCTGGGCCAGCGCCTCGACCTTGGCGGGATCGGCCAGGAGCTTCTTGAGGGTGATGTCGTAGCGCTTCAGCTCCCGCTCGCAGTGCTTCTTGCCGATGTCCACCGCCTGCTGCTTCTCGGCCACGTTCAAGTAGTGGCGGATCTTGGCCCGCGCCTTGTTGGTGACGGTGAGGGCCAGCCAGTCCCGGCTGGGGTGGTGGCCGCTCGCGGTCAGGATCTCGACGATGTCTCCGTTCTTGAGCTTGTAGCGGAGGGGGACCATCTTGCCGTTGACCCGCGCCCCCACGCACTGGTTGCCGACCTCGGTGTGGATGGCGTAGGCGAAGTCCACGGGGGAGGAGCCGCGGGGCAGGGTCTTCACCTCTCCCTTGGGGGTGAAGCAGTACACCTCCTCCGGATACAGGTCCAGCTTCAAGGAGTTCAGGAACTCGTGGGGGTCCTTGACCTCCTGCTGCCACTCCAGGAGCTGGCGCAGCCAGGAGAAGGCGTGGTCCTCCTTGTCGAAGCCGGTGCGGCCCTCCTTGTACTTCCAGTGGGCGGCGATGCCTTCCTCCGCCACCCCGTGCATCTCCTCGGTCCGGATCTGGATCTCGAAGGGGTGGCCCTCCTCCCCGATCACGGAGGTGTGCAGGGACTGGTAGCCGTTCGGGCGCGGCATGGCGATGAAGTCCTTGATCCGGCCGGGGACCGGCCGCCACATGTTGTGGAGCACCCCCAGGGCGGCGTAGCAATCCGGGATGGAGCGGACCAGGATGCGCAGAGCCACGAAGTCGTAGACCTGGTCGATGTCGATCCGCTGCCGGCGCAGTTTGTGGTGGATGGAGTACAGGCGCTTGATGCGCCCCTCCAGGCTGGCCTCGATCGTGGCCGCCTTCAGCTTCTCCGCCACCGTGGCTTTCACCTTCTCGATGAACGCGGTGGCCTGCTTGCGGCGCTCCCCCACCCGGAGGGAGAGGTCCTTGTAGGCCTCGGGCTCCAGGTACTGGAAGGAGAGGTCCTCCAGCTCGTTCTTGATCTTGCTCATCCCCAGGCGTCCGGCCAGGGGAGCGTAGATGTCCATGGTCTCGCGCGCGATTCGAACCCGGCGGTCCTCGGGCAGGTACTGGAGGGTCCGCATGTTGTGGAGGCGGTCGGCGAGCTTGACCAGGATGACCCGAATGTCGTCCACCATGGCCAGGAGCATCTTGCGGTAGTTCTCGGCTTGGCGCTCCTCGGAGGTGGAGAGGGGGATCTTGCCGATCTTGGTGACACCCTCCACGATGTGGAGGACGTCGGCCCCGAAGTACTCCTTGATCCGCTCGGCGTCGGTCAGGGTGTCCTCGAGCACGTCGTGGAGCAGGCCCACCGCCACGCAGGCGGGGTCCATGCGCAGCTCGGCCAGGATGGCGGCCACCTCCAGGGGGTGCACGAGGTAGGGCTCGCCCGAGGCGCGGGTCTGCCCCTTGTGCTCGACCGCGGAGAAGACGTAGGCCTTGCGTAAAATCTCCAGGTCGGCGCCCGGGTGATGGCGCTTGACGGTCTCGTAGATGTCCTCGAACCTGATCATGGTGGAGGGACGTTTCTACCGCTCCCTCTTCAGTTTAGGGGCCGTTTAGGGGTCGGTCAACCGAGCGTCCGATTCCTTGACTTGCTTCTCCCAGTGAGTCTATAATCCGCGCCTTCGAACGGATGTCCGAGTCTCTTTACCCTCAATCCTTTCCGGGGAGCCGGCTGATGAGAACCCGCTATCAAGCCTTGGCGATCGTCGCGCTCCTGCCCGTCCTGGCGGGTGTGGGTTGCAGCCGGATCAAGGCCAAGAACGCGCTCCGGGAGGGCAACCGGCTCTACAAGGAAGAGAACTTCCGGAAGGCCTTGGAGCAGTACGAGCGGGCGGTGGCCCTTAACCCGAGCATGCCCGAGGCCCATTTCTACTTGGCCAGCTCCGCGCAGGCCCTCTACCGCCCCGGCAAGGAGGGGGCCGAGAACAAGGAGCTCCTGGACAAGTCGATCGAGCACTACAAGCTGGCCCTGGATACGAACAACGGCGACACGCCGACCATGAAGAAGCTGCGGCTCAACACCCTAGGCGCCCTCACCGGCATTTATTCGGAGCCGCCCTACCAGGACTTCGAGAAGGCGTTGAGCTACGCCCAGCAGCTTCTGAAGGACAACCCCAACGACACGCGGAACCTCTACGCCATCGCGAACCTCTACGAGAAGTTCGGCAAGGTCCAGGAGGCGGAGGATACCTACAACAAGGTCACGGAGCTGAACCCCAAGGACGTCAAGGCCTGCGGAGCCCTGGCCGCCTTCTACAACAAGCCCCTCTGGGACGG